>JBILOR010000011.1:0-18062 GCA_044374325.1 Candidatus Planktophila sp. | reverse complement strand
CAATGATTAGATCACTAGCGGCAGCTTTGATATTTCGCGGAAATGAAGCTCAGGCGCTAGAAAAAACTAGATCTGATGCTGAAGTAACTCATAGCGAAGACGGAATTTATTGCGCTCTGGCACTTGCCACGGTGGCTACCTCGTTACTGGCCGATGAAACAGCTGATACAGCAGTGGCTAAGGCGCTCAAGCAACTGCCAGCTGGAAGTTGGTCGCAAAGAGTTGTTGCAGATGCTCTGACTGCTACTGCTGGCGCTAAATCGGTAACCGAAGTTGCCTACATTTTAGAAGATGTTGTTATTGATCGTATTTATTCATACTCAATTTCAGCCCCAGAGTCTCTCGCTCTTATTTTGTGTTATTTGAAAGTAGCAAAGAGCTCTAATGACTTTCTTTTGGCAGGCACAATTCATAAGCGAAAGCTTGACTCAATGCCGGCGCTACTAGGTGCAATTGCTGGTCTGATACATGGCGATGAATGGATTCCAGCAGGATTCATTTCGAGCGGTTCAGATTTAGATGGCGTTTGTATTCCTAGTTTAAAAGGAAAATCCTTAACTGAACTAGCCGCCAGAATTATTGGCTAGTTAGATATTTTCGCTGTATTTCCTAAAGCGCGAACCGCTTAAACCAATCTAGCGCTAGTGGGTTAGCTAGCGCGTCGCGGTTGCGAACTTCGCGACCATTGATTACATCGCCCACAGCTAGTTCAACTAACTTGTTTGATTTCGTGCGAGGTAGTTCAGGTGCCGCGATTATTAAATCTGGCACATGGCGCGGGCTGGCTTGAACTCGAAGTGCGGTCTTAATTTCTTTCTCAAACTCAGGCGTTAACTCGGCGCCGTTCTTTAGCGTAATGAAAAGAACTACTCGAGTATCACCCTCGAAATCTTGCGATACGGCCATGGCTTCTTGTACTTGAGCGAAGGTTTCAACCACTCGATAAATCTCAGCAGTACCAATGCGCACACCTTTGGAATTTAGCGTGGCATCGCTGCGACCATAGATAACAAAGCCACCGGTCTTAGTTTTGGCCGCAAAGTCGCCATGGGTCCAAACCCCTGGAAAACCTTCGTAATACGCGCTTCGATACTTGGCATTATCAACATCGCCCCAGAAACCAATTGGTTTAGATGGAAAAGGCAAAGTGCAGACTAGTTCGCCCTTCTCATCTGCAGCTGCTGGCTTTCCTTGCACGTCATAAACATCAGTTGCCATGCCAAGAACTGGGCCTTGTAGTTCGCCACGGTAAACGCCTTGAGTTGAAATGCCTGCAGCAAAGCAACCACAGATATCGGTGCCACCTGACATTGAGGCCAAGTGCAAATCTTTTTTAACATCGCGATAAACATAATCAAAACTCTCTGGCGCTAGCACTGAACCAGTAGATGCGATTACCTTTAAGTTGCTTAAGTCGTGGGTCTGCAGGGGTTTTAATTCTGCCTTTGCAGCAGAGTCAATGAACTTGGCAGAGACGCCGAAGAAATCTAATTTCTCGTTCTGGGCAATATCAAATAACCGCTCTGGGTTGGGATACATCGGCTGACCATCAAAGAGCACGATTGTGGCACCTGCACCGAGACCAGTTGCTAACCAGTTCCACATCATCCAGCCGCAAGTTGTATAGAAGAAAACTTTATCGCCGGGCTTAGTATCGAATTGATAGCGATGCTCGGCCACGGCCTTTAAGTAAACGCCGGCTGCGCTATGAATAATGCACTTTGGTTTTCCAGTAGTACCGCTGGAGAAGAGCACGAAACCCGGGTGGTTAAAGGGAAGACGAACAAATTTAGCTTCAGCACCTAGGTAAGGCTTAATCCAATCTTCAAAAGTAGTGAACTCGTTTGTTTGATCGGTGATTAGAACAGTTTTAACTAGCGTTGGTAGTGCTGCGGCAATTTCAGTTAGCCGCTCAATGCAATCAAATGATTTTCCGTTATATGAATAGCTTTGCGCAGCTAATAAAACCTTTGGTTCGATCTGGCCAAAGCGATCTAAAACCGCATTCGGTGCAAAGTCCGGCGATGAGGTGCTTACAACAGCGCCAATACTCAATGCGCCGAGTGCGTAGATAATTACTTCGGCATAGTTTGGTGTCCAAGCAACTACGCGATCACCGGCTACAACACCTAGCTCGGTCAGGGCGGCGGCAACTGCTGCTGACTTAATTCGTAGTTGGCCCCAAGTTAGTTCACTGCGATTGCCTGCTTCATCGATAGCAACGATGGCAACTTCATCAGCTTGACCTTGGGCCAGAATATTTTCAGCAACATTTAGCGAGGATTCTGGGAAAAATTTGGCGTCAATAAAGTTCTTGCCGGGGGAGTAATTAACGTTGCCTTTGTCGCCAATTAATCCTAAGTGATCCCAAACAAGGGACCAGAAATCACCCGGCTGGCTAATGCTCCACTTATGTAGAGCGGCATAAGAAGCGAAGTTCAAGCCGGTCTTGGCATGGGCAGCTGCAGTAAGTGAAGTCAGTGCGCTGTTGGCAATAGCTTCCTTGCTTGGTTGCCAAAGTAATTCTTGGCTCAATTACTTTCCTTTATTTAAGTACTTAAAGCGAGCGCGGTAGTAAGCGCCAGAGATTCCACCCGGTGCGAACATCACGATCAAGATAAAGATCAAACCTAAAGTGAAGGCTGGTTCAGCTAACGGCCCACCAATAAAACGTGGCAATGAATCTAGAGCAGTTCCCTCGCTAATGACGTTTAAGCGAGTGCTTAGCACTGAGTAAATGATTCCGCCGAGCACAGCGCCCCAACGAGTAACTGGGCCACCCAGAATCACCATCAGTAGAAGCGCAATCGTGATGTCAGCTGCGGCATAACGTGGCGAACCTGAGCCACTAACCAAAAGCATTGCCGCACCAATTAGTGCAGCCATAGCTGCTGACATAACGAAGGAAAGCAGTTTAAAGCGATTTGGATTTAGGCCAAGCACGGATACGCGTTGTTCGTTATCGCGAAGCGCGGCAAATACGCGACCAGCTGAGCTTTCGGTGATCCACCAAGCCGCGAAATAAACGAATACCAAGATACCTAGGGCTAACAGGTAGAGATACTTAGTGTTTACAACACCGATAAAGAAATCAGGAAGTCGGTCTGGGTTAACCGGTAACCCATCGTCACCATTAGTGAAGCCACCGAAGTCGCGGGCAATTACTACGTGGCCGGCTTGACCGAAAGCCAAGGTCACCATGGCAAAAGTAATGCCAGTTGTGCGCAATGCCGCACCGCCAGTTAATAGAGCTAGTACACAAGTAAAGAGAATTGCCCCGAGGATAGCCAGAAGAAAATTAACATTAAAGTCATTAATCAAAATGGCAGTTACATACATTCCGCTCGCAAAATAAAGTGCGTGGCCAAATGAGAGCAAGCCAGTAAAACCAAAGAGCAAGTCGTAAGTTAGTGCGAGTGCTCCGAATAAAAATGCGACTGCCAAAGTTTGTTGAATTCCAGCTGTTGAGAGCGGGTTAGTGCCCGCAAATGGCAATATGGCGAATATGACGGTTATCGCAATTAGCAATGGGCGAGAGTATTTCCAACGTAACATGATTAGTGGCTGACCTTTCCGAGCAAGCCATTTGGCTTAGTTAGTAGTACAGCTGCCAAAATAATTACAACCACAAAGTCGCCTAAGCCAGTGAAATAGTAATTCGCGAATTGATTGGTTATTCCAATTAACATGGCCGCGATTGCGCTACCAGCAATAGAACCCATACCGCCTACTACTACGACGATGAATCCGTAAATCAACCAAGATCCACCCATGAGTGGCGATACGCCGTACGAGAAGACCGAGATCAAAACGCCGCCAACGCCGGCAGCGAATCCACCGATGAAAAAGACGGTGCTAAACGCTAATCGAACGTTAATGCCAAGGGCCGAAACCATCGAGCGATTCTCAACACCGGCACGAATGATTAAACCAATGCGAGTGAATTTCAAGACGCTCAACATCGCGATTAATAAAATCGCTGCTACGCCGATATAAATGAATCGATCTATCGGAATGATCGCATCACCAATAGTTACCGCCTTGGTAAACCAAAGTGGAGTAGGCAAAAAGCGAGCGTCGAAACCGAACCAGCCACCAAGAATTGCCGTAACAACCAAGGCCACACCTACAGTCACAAGCGCTTGATCAATATGGCGGTTGTATAAACGATTAATAACCAGTTGTTCCATAAGCAGTGCGAATAATCCCGCTGCAATTCCACCAGCCAACATTGAAACTATGAAAGTCCAGGTAGTTGGATTTGGGAAAACTTTAGTGGAGATCCATAAGCCGGTGAATGCTCCGATAGTTAGAAATGAGCCATGGGCAAAGTTAAGAACGCCCATCAGGCCGTAAATTAGCGAGAGACCTGAGGCAACTAAGAAGTAAAGTGCACCTAGACCGATACCGGTAATTGCAATTAGTAGGAAAGTACTCATTTATTTATGACCCCCACTAACTCCGAGCATCGATTTAACAAATGACTCATCTTGCAAATTCTCTGGCCCACCTTCGAAAACTACTTTTCCTTGATCCATCACAATAATGTTCTGGGCGATGGCCTTAACAAGTGCCAAGTTCTGTTCAACTATCAACATAGTTGAGTGATCGGCAACGTGCGCTAGTGCATTAGCAACTTCAGTTACTAATTTTGGCGCTAAACCTTTGGTTGGTTCATCAATTACCAGAATCTTGTTTTGGTTAAGCAGAGCTCGTGAGATAGCCACCATTTGTTGCTGGCCACCCGAGAGAGTGCCCGCACGCTGACTGGTGCGCGTAAGAAGTTCGGGAAAAAGCGAGTAAACCAAATCGTAATTCGGCTTCTGATCGCGAACAGCCAAAGCCAAATTCTCTTTGACAGTTAAGCTGGAAAAAATCTCGCGATCTTCGGGTACGTAACCCAATCCCATCTGAACAATTTTGTGTGTTGGCATAGCAACGATCTCGGTACCGCCGAAATTGATGCTACCTGTGCCCGGGTTTAACCCCATGATGGCCTTGAGCGTGGTTGACTTGCCAACACCATTGCGGCCCAAAAGTGCAGTTACTTTATTCTCGGGCACGTAAAAGTTAACACCTTGCAGAATATGTGAGCCGTTAATGGTCACATGTAAATCTTTTACTTCTAGCGAACTCATAGTTCGACTCCTAAATAGGCGCTCTGCACAGTTGGATTATCCATAACCTTTTGTGGGGTATCGATAGTTAAGAGTTCACCGTAATTAAGAACGGCAATGCGGTCAGCTAGCCCCAAAATCACATCCATATGGTGTTCAACGATTAGCACAGTCTTCTTGTGAACTGTTGATAAAGATCGAATGATTTCGACAAGTGCCGGGATGTTCTCAACGCTCATGCCAGCCATTGGCTCATCCAATAAAATTACCTCTGACTTTGATGCCAGAACAATTGCAATTTCAAGTCGGCGCTTATCGCCGTGTGAAAGTGAGCCCGCAAATAGCGCACCTTTATTAAGTAGGCCAACTTGCTCGAGGCAAGCAGATGCGCGATAAAGAACATCTTTGTATTTGTCGGCACTTTTAGTCAGATTCATCGAAGAGCCGTCAGCTACTTGAGCGGCAATGCGAACATTTTCCAGTAGCGATAAATATGGAAAAATACTTGAAGTCTGGAATGTACGAGCGATACCCGCTTGCGCACGTTGGTGCGGTTTTAGATTAGTGATTTCTTTTTCACCTAAGTGAATGGTGCCAGTGGTTGCTTCACGAAGCCCAGAAAGTAAATTAAAGAAAGAAGTCTTGCCGGCACCATTTGGGCCAATAATGCCCAAGGTTTCATTTTGGTTTACCGAAAGAGTGATTCCCTCAAGAATCCTCGCGCCACCAATTGTGAGGCCAAGATTTTCGACCGATAGTGCTGAAGTCATTTGGCTAATCTACCTGCTCCTGATTTATTAATCTAATTATCTGAGCGTGAAATTAAAGAAAAAGTGTGAAAAAAGAAACTGGCCCCACACCGAAATGTAGGGCCAGTTTCACTTAATTAACTTAGATCAGACTGTTACGTTGTAAAGAGTACTTACTAGTGATGGCACGTAGCGGCCGTTCACCTTAGTTAGCTTCACAAGGAACATTGACTGGATCAATGAGTGGTTAACCTTATTGACCTTGTTTAGACCAGTTAGACCAACAAACTGGAATGATTCAAGAGATGAAATCATCTTGTCAACATCTAGGTTTGGATTGGCCTTAACTGCCTGGATGATCATCTGCGCGGCGTTAACACCGGTAGATGTGAATAAGTCTTGAGTCTTTCCAGCCTTTGCAAAGTCAGCTGCAATTGCAGTCGCTGCCTTGCTCTTTACGATTCCTGGGAAGTAGCTATTTGTAAGGATTGCATTAGCACCTTCAAATAGTGAGCCGTAGATGTCGTATGAAGCCACACCAGCAAGACCTGTGATTGGACGTGCTGTTGCGTATGCCTTCTGCTGAATTAGTGAAGTAAACATTGCACCTGAAGTTGCCGCATTTGACCAAGCGATGAAGATGTAATCGCCCTTAGCATCTGCTGCCTTCTTGGCAAAAGGAGTGAAATCTACAGTTGTTGTAGGAACTTTGATTTCTTCGAATAGCGCACCCTTTGAAGCAAGGTAAGCCTTAGCAGCGAAAATGTTGCCTAGACCGAATGGGTTATCTTCAACGAAAAGAATAACTTTCTTGCCCTTAATTGGCTTGATCTTAGCTAGCGGTGCGAAATCTTGAAGTGATGTATTGCCTGAGCGGAATACATACTTATTAGTTGCAGAAGTAATTGCGTCATTCTTTGCTGGACCAGAGATCAATAGGACCTTGTTCTGCGCAGCTAATGGAGCAAGAGTTAGAGCAACACCTGAAGATGCTGGTCCAACAATGATGTTTGTGCCGTTTCCGACCATTTCCTTGAATGAAGCGGTAGCAGATGCAGGATCAGCGCCATCATCCTTCTTGGTGATTACAAATTTACGACCATCAACTGAGTTCTTGCCGTTGGTGTAGTACTTAAGACCCCACTCAAGGCCATCGATATAGGCATCACCGTATGACTTAAGTCCGCCAGATGTAGTGGTGATTACACCGATCTTGATATCAGAAGCGGCATTTGCTGGTGCCGATACTGGTGAAACTAGTGCGACAGCAAGAGCAGCAACAAGTGCGGTCTTGATTGAAGTCTTCTTAAACATTTAATCTCCTTTAGAAATTAATAGCTGATCGATTGGCGATCTGCATAGGCAATAGTTTAGGCGGTTAGTGCAATTTTTCCGAATTTCGCTAGGCTCTAGAAGAATTACGTTTCGTTACCTATAGTTAAGACATGGCCAATGATCGCTACCTCCCAACTGAAAAACTTGCAGTCCCAGTCAAGGGCGGCCACTTAGCTTTATATCGTTTTGGTAACAACGCCCCTTCGGCAAACCATTTGCCTGTACTACTTATCCACGGTGTTACCTCTTCTAACCGTGCCTTTCAGCTCTTCGCAAAGTCACTAGTTGAGCGGGGCTTTGTGCCGTATGCGGTTGACCTTAGAGGTCGCGGTGAATCAAATAATTTACCCGGACCATTCGGAATGAAAAGTCATGCTCGCGATATGGCAGATGTAATTAAGTTTATTGGTGTTGAAAGCATTGATGTTATTGGTCATTCAATGGGTGCATTTGTTGCAGTCGCATTGCAAGGCACCGAACCAAAACTTGTTAAGAAATTAGTTTTAGTTGATGGGGGAATCCCGTTGCCATTGCCACCTGGCATGACTGTCGCTCAAGTAATGCCGTATGTACTTGGACCAGCAATGGCGCGATTGGCAATGACCTTTGAATCAGCAGATGCATATCGAAATTACTGGAAACCACAGGCGGCATTTATCAAGGGATGGTCACCAGTACTCGATGAATACATTGAATATGACTTACAAGGCGAAGCACCAAATCTTAAAGCTCGCACTAATCCGAAAGCGGTTGAAGAAGATAGTGAAGATTTATTTGTTAGTAAGTTAATTCAAAAGTCGCTGGAAAAGTTAACCGAAGATGTTTTATTCATTCGCGCAGTTCGTGGTTTGCAGAATGAAGAAGGTGGCTTATATCCAGAACCAGTGCTGGCTGCAGTATTACCAAAGTATCCAAAGCTAAAAATGCACACCATTGCTGACACCAATCATTACGACATATTGCTAGATGAAGTTGGCGCTGAATCAGTTGCGCACTTAATTTACGGAGCTAAGTAAATGACAAACTCACTAGCTGGCAAGCGCGCATTTATAACCGGTTCATTTCAAGGAATCGGCTTAGGAATCGCTACCTCTATTGCAAGCGAAGGCGCGGCAATCGTTCTGCACGGCTTAGCTGATGCCGAAACAATTGCTAAAGCCGAAAGCGCGGTAATGGCAGCCGGTGCGAGCAAAGTTGAAAGTCATGTTTCAGATCTGCGCGACAGTGATGCAACTGAAAGCTTGATCGCAAAAATCCTAAGCGGGGGAGCCGTAGACATTCTGGTTAATAACGCCGGAATTCAACACACTGCAACAATTGCTGACATGCCACGTAGTAAGTGGAATGACATCATCGCAATTAATCTTTCTTCTTTCTTTGACACTATGCGTTTGTTATTGCCTGAGATGGCTAAGCGTGGTTCTGGACGGGTGATAAACATTGCTTCTGTGCATGGCTTAGTGGCATCAGCTGCGAAAGCACCTTATGTAGCCGCCAAACATGGCGTAGTCGGATTAACCAAAGTCGCTGCATTGGAATATGCAAATGTGGGCGATAGAAATTCTGGTGGTGTAACAATCAACGCGATCTGCCCAGGCTGGGTGGAAACCGCAC
The DNA here is from genome assembly GCA_044374325.1 of Candidatus Planktophila sp. Taxonomy (GTDB): domain Bacteria; phylum Actinomycetota; class Actinomycetes; order Nanopelagicales; family Nanopelagicaceae; genus Planktophila. The sequence goes on along the minus strand of JBILOR010000011.1, from coordinate 9,247 downwards.
TTATTGAGCCACAAATTCAAGCTCGCGTTGATCTGCACAATGGTGATCGCGCTGCCGGTATTGCCGATCTACTTAGTGAAAAGCAACCAAGCCAACGCATGTCATCGCCCAGCGACATTGGTGCACTCGCCTTGTGGTTATGTAACCCAGCGGCTCACAACATAACTGGCGCAGCGATTCCAGTTGATGGGGCTTGGACCGTGCAGTAAAAAATTAGTCCTTGAGTTGTTAAGCGATAAGAATTGAACGCTTAGAAAGCCCCATGAAATAGCCTTCAATTAAGGTCTTTGGGGCAGCGTTGTTGTCGCCGGTTCCGAGAGCGACAAAGAGCGGCGTGAAATGTTCAACTGTCGGATGCGCATATGGCATACCGGGTGCGAGTTCTTTAAAGTTTGCCAAAGTATCAAAGTCAGCTTTTGCAATGGCATCAGCTGCCCAGTGATCAAATTCAGATGACCAAGTTGGTGCAACTGCATCGATTCGCCAATCTCTTAAATAACGTAAGCCGTGAGTTAAGAAACCTGAACCAATTATTAAAACGCCTTCATCGCGCAGAGGTTTCAAGCGAGCGCCAAGTTGCATTAATAATCCCGGGTCAGAAGTTGGCATCGATAATTGCAGAACTGGAATGTCGGCAGCCGGATACATCACGCGAAGCGGTACCCAAGCGCCATGATCAAGCCCGCGATTACTAACGACCACTGGTTGGTTATCTGGCATTAGCGCTGCAACTTGTGCTGCCAATTCACTGGCATCCGGCGTTTGATAAGTCATCTCGTAAAACTTGCGATCAAAGCCGCTGAAGTCATAAACCAATGGGGTGCCAGCAGTGGGGCTACTTAACGTAATTGGTTCGGCTTCCCAGTGAGCACTCACAATCAAAATAGCTTTTGGCTTAGCCAAACTGGTTGCGATGCTCGCTAACTCTGAAGTCCAGAGCGGGTCATCGAGCAACATGGGTGCGCCATGGCCGATATATAAGGCGGGCATCTGGGACATAGCTAGAGCATATCCGTAAGTAGTTGAAATTTCAACTAAATCAAATTGGCTAAGGTGTCGCAGTGAGCAGCGCATTGTCTACCCAAACCCGCAAAGCCCTTGAGGCTGCGGTTGCGGCAATCGGCGGACAGACTCGTGAAGGTCAGATCGAGATGGCCGAAGCCGTAGCAAATGCGCTGAGCGATCAACATCATTTAATGGTGCAAGCAGGTACTGGCACTGGAAAATCTCTTGCTTACATAGTGCCCGCATTAGTTCATGGTCGAAAAGTTTTAGTTGCAACCGCGACCCTTGCACTGCAACGTCAGTTGGTTGAACGCGATTTGCCGGCAGTTGTACCAGCTCTTGAAAAAGCGCTCGGTCGCGAAATTACTTATGCCATTTATAAAGGCGTCGGAAATTATATTTGCCTACAGAAAATGAATTCGGAAACTGCTGACCCTGATGGTGAAGTACTTCTCGAAATTTCTAGTTTAGGAAAAGATGCCAATCGCTTAACTGCTTGGGCTAAGACGCCAGGTGTTAGCGGTGATCGCGATGATGCCCCCGATGTCGATCGCCGAGTTTGGTTGGCCAACTCGTTATCTGGCCGCGAATGCGTTGGCGCAGATGTTTGTGCTTACGGCGCGCAATGCTTTGCCGCTAAAGCTAAAGCGAAAGCACAGACTGCCGATGTAGTAATTACCAATCACACACTTTTAGCAATTGAAATTGTTGACTCGCACCCGATCTTGCCTGAGCGCGACGCGGTAATTCTCGATGAAGCTCACGAGTTTATGGATCGCACAACTCAGGCCGTAACCGAAGAACTGACATCGGCCCGCGTTATTCGCGCTGCTGCGATGGCCCGTAAACATTTACCAGGCAAACTGGCCGATACTTTTGTAAAAGTGGCTGATGATTTCCATGATGCCATGGCTGATTACGGCCAAGATATCCGTGGTGATTTCACCAAGAGTGGCCGGCTAGAAGATATTCCGTCATCGCTAGAAGCCCCGATTCGTAAGGTTTTAGAGGCTTCCAAAGCAATCATTCAATTAATCGCAGTCGATGAAGAGATCGTAGATTCTGACACGATCGCCGAACGGGCTCGAGTAAAAGGTGCAGTTAATGAGATTGCAACTACCTGTGGCAAGTTACTAAAGCAGAGCAATAGCCAAGTTCTTTGGTATGAACCAACTTTTTCCACTCTCTATTTGGCACCGCTTTCAGTCTCCGAAGTTTTGCGTTCGAATCTTTTAACTAAGACACCAGTTATAGCCACATCGGCAACTCTGACAGTGGGTAACTCCTTTGATGCGATGGCTAAATCAATTGGCTTCCTAGTTGGCAATGACCCAGATTCCGAAGTTGCTAAAGATGAAATCGATCCGGCAAATGTGCAGATGCTAGATGTAGGTTCACCTTTTGATTTTGCTAATCAAGGCGTTTTGTATTTACCAAAACATTTACCCGAACCTGGTCGCGATGGCTTAAGCCAAGAAGTTCTAGATGAACTAGGTGAGTTAATTGATGCCGCTGGTGGTCGCACATTGGCACTGTTTAGTTCTTGGCGCGGAGTTGAAGCAGCCGATGCTCACCTTCGTAAAGTTTTAGCTGAACTTCCGATCAAGATTATTACCCAAAAACGTGGTGATTCAGTTGGTCCACTAGTTGAAAAATTCGCCAGCGATGAAACTTCTATTCTGTTAGGCACCATGTCTTTGTGGCAGGGCGTTGACGTGCCGGGTCGAGCTTGTTCTTTAGTTGTCATCGATCGCATTCCTTTCCCGCGTCCAGATGAACCAGTGATGGCAGCTCGCGCAGCGCAAGCTGATAAAGCGGGTGGCAGCGGATTCATGCAGGTTTCAATGCCTCGCGCGGCGCTCTTGTTGGCACAGGGCACAGGCCGCTTGATTCGTTCTGAAGCCGATCGCGGGGTTGTGGCAATCCTTGATTCGCGCATCGTGAATAAGCGCTATGGCAGTGTGCTTTTGAACTCAATGCCACCGCTCTGGCGCACAACCGACCCAGCTGTGGTGCGAGATTCGCTGCGCCGATTAGCCCAAGAAATGTAAAGATTGGCTCATGCCTCGGATCAACACCATGAATTTGGTGCAACAACGTGAATGGCGCCGCAGCCAGTTAATCAGTGCTGCCGCAGCAATCGCCCTTGAATCGGGCAGCGAAGCAATTACCGTTGCAGCTGTTGCGCAACGAGCTGGCTTAGCCCGAACTTCAGTTTATGAATACTTCGGCAGCAGCGCCGAGCTGGTCGCAGATTTAATTATCGAAGAGCTTTCCGCCTTTACCGACATATTGGTTGCAGCTGTAGAACCAGCGAACTTGCCTGAAGAAGCAATCGCTAACTGGATCGAGTCGGCCCTGCAATACATCGCCGATGGTCGTCACTTATTGGCTAAAGCGCTAAGCGCCACTTCGCTACCGGTTAATCGAAGTGCTGAAATTGGCGCCGCTCACCGCGCACTACTTGCCCCTTTAACTTCAGCACTTACCCAAATTGGCGTGCGCGATCAGCACTATGCATTGAGCATGATTCAGTCGGTTACCGATGCAGCGACCAAGCGAATCGAGAACGGCAATAACGCAGAGACCGAAATTGCAAAGACTACGGCCTTTTGTATTGCGGGCTTACGAACTCTTATTGAATCGTAATTGTGTAAGTCTCTTTCACACCAGCAAATAGATTAGCTACGCCTGGTCCAGTGATGGAAAGTTCACAAGCACCTTTTCTAAGTGCGATTACTTTACTGCCGTAAACAGAGCAAGTTTTGCTTGATGTCTTGAACTTAAGTTTTTCGCCAAACAAACTTTCGCTTTTTAGTATTGCGCTTTTGCGAATCTTCAAGGTAGTTGGATAAGCCTTGTTCAGAATTCCATCGTTACCGGGCTTTAAATAAATCGGTAATTGAACTTCGATTGGCCCATAAGTCGCAGTTCCAGGAGAACTTACTCCGATAGCGCAGGCACCAGTTCCTTTAAGGGCTGTAACCACACCATCGACTAGAGAGCACGCTGGTGTATACGACTTAAAGGATAAAGCTGCACCTGATTTAGCCGTTGCAACTAACAACCCAGGGGCTCGATAAGCCATTGTTATTGGGCTTCTTTGGCTTAGAGCAACGCCGCCGATTGAAGCGGTGATCTCATCGCTGGGCAATGCTGGGGTGTTGTCATTTACGTTAAAGGTCAGAGGGATGAAATTATCTTCGCTGAAATCTGTGCCGTTGTTATGGTCATAGCGAATAAAGATTCCGCATGAAACTTTGCGGCAATCAATCTCTGCACCAGTGCGGGTTTTGAAACTTGCGGCAGGTTTAAACACAATGTTTGCAGTTGGTGCAAAGTTGGCGCCACGTTCGGTAGAGATCCAGAGTTGAGCCGCATCATTACAATTGGTTGGGCGAGTTGACCCGGTTGGTGCAGTGCATTGTAAGAAATAGAGACCAGCTTTGGTCGGAAAAGCACTAATCGATAGGTTGATAGTTGGGGCGGCAGATAAATCAGTTAAAGGTCCACCTACAACTTTGGCTTGCGCATTAGCTGCAGTTGGTGCAACCAATAGCCCTGCCACTACGAACATTGCCAGAATTATTCTTTTCACTTAGATCTCCTATTTGAAAGTAACGGGTAAATAAAGGTCATAGCTTCGGTCTTCGCTTCTTAAATGATCTGCTCTAACTGCGATGGCGCACTTAACTTTCTTGCAATCAAACTTGCCTATCTTTTGACTCAACTTGATTTTGTAACTAAATCGGCCACCTGGTTTAAATGGATCAGCTAATCCGACTCCGTATGGCGGTGGGTTTGAAGAGATCCAAAATGAACCTTCGCCAACACCAGCTTTATTAACGCCACCTCCACATGGTGTTGGCTGCATTCCCTTTTTTGGAACCACACAAATAGCTAGATAAATGCCGACGCTTTCATCAAAACGTTTTCCAGTTACCGTGATGAGTGTGTTATTGGCAACCGATGTTGCTGATGCGGTCAGGGTCTGACCAAATTCACCCGTAATTGATTTGCTGGCGGCGTAAGAATTTTGCGGCAGCGCTAGCCCAAAAAGAAGGCTCAAAATAAGGACTTTGCGCACATGCCAACCGTAATACCCGAGTGCGAAAAGGTTAGCCGACAAAACTTTCGTATCTGTCGGGACAATCTTTGGCACAATGTGCAAATGCGTCTAACGCCAAATTTTAAAGTAATGGCGCTCACACTTCTGCCGATTTTATTTCTCACAGCATGTGCTCAGAGTCCGGTTGATTCAGAAAGCGTAATCACTCAAGCCGATGTATCCAGCGTTTCGATTACACCCGTTGAAGATTTAGCTGATGCGCGAATTGTGGCACTGGCAAATGGCGCAGCTGAATTAATTGCGGCAATGGGATATCGAGATAACTTAGTTGGTCGAGATATTGCCAGCAGCACGATCGAGTTAAGAGATATTCCGGTAGTCACCTCAGGGCATCAAGTAATTCCCGAAACCATAATTGCATTGCAGCCAACTTTAGTAATTATCGATGATGCAACTGGACCAAGAAGCGCGATCACTAAGTTAGAAAGCGCCGGAATTAGAATTGCAAATATTTCGCAGAGCTGGAACTTGGCAGATTTACTTATAAAGATTAAAGAGCTTGGCGTCGCACTCGGCGCACCGCAGAGCGCTGCTTTATTGCAAAGTGTTCTTGCCGAATCTGTAGACGGAACTCTGGCCAAAGTAAGCTCTGAGAGTAAGCAATTAAAAGTTGCCTTTCTTTATTTGCGCGGCACAAGTTCGATCTATTTAGTTGGCGGCCAAGGTTCAGGGGCTGATTACTTAATAAACGCAACTGGGGCTATTGATATCGGAGCCAAGCAGTTAGCTAAGCCTTTTACGCCGCTCACTGCCGAGACCATGGCGCAACTAAATCCAGATTTAATTTTGGTCATGATTGCCGGGCTCGAATCTGTCGGGGGAGTATCAGGACTAGTTGAGTTGCCGGGAATCGCACAAACCCACGCGGGCAAGAACCGCCAAGTTGTGGCAGTTGATGACTCACTTCTTTTAAGTTTTGGCCCCCGAACTCCATCTCTGATTGAGAAAATGGCCGCGGCTTTCGGAGTGATCGCAAATGCGTAATCGCAGCGCTTTCCTGACAATTAATCTAGGTTTCTTGCTAGCCATGGTGGCGCTTTCGTTAAGCGTTGGCGCAACCCAGATAGATGGCTTGTTCTCAGCGCTTTTGAATCCGACAGCTAATACCAGCGCGGCCGAAATACTTTGGCAGATTCGTATTCCTCGCATTGCGACCGCGTTAATTGTGGGCGCAGCCCTTGGCGTTGCTGGCGCACTGGCACAAGGCGCAACTAACAATCCACTAGCTGAGCCAGCGATTTTAGGAACTTCAGCAGGTGCCGCTCTTGCAGTTGTAATTGGCGTACTGGCAAATGTTGTAGTGATTGGTTCAGTTGGTGCGATGGCGATTGCCGCAATTGGTGCACTCCTTGCAACGCTTCTAACGTTGCGTTTTGCAACTCTAGATCGAAATGTTTCGCCCCTTAATTTAGTCATTATCGGACTTTCGCTATCGGCCACGATCTCAGCAGTTGTTGGTTTATTGACAACGGCAATCTCGCGTTCAGATGCCAGATCAATTTCATTCTGGAGTTTTGGTTCCTTGGCTTTAACTAACTCAAGCGACTTGATTCCGTTGCTGCTCTTTACGTTGGTCGGTACTGCGGTCGCACTCGCTATTGCCCCTAAACTGGATTTACTCTCACTTGGAGATACAACAGCTAGACACCTCGGAATTGATCCACGCAAAGTTCGCCGAGTAGCACTCGTTGCGTTGGCGATTTTAATTGGTGCTGCAGTTAGTACCGTGGGCACGATCTCATTCTTAGGTTTGGCCGCACCTCATATTGCTCGGCTTATTGGTGGACCAAAACACCGACCTTTAATTTTGCAGAGCGCTTTGTTAGGAGCAACTATTTTGTTAGTTGCTGACACTTTGGCACGCACAATCGCCGCCCCAAATGAGTTAAATGTGGGGCTATTTACCGCACTCATTGGTGCGCCAATCTTGGCGATGTTGGTGCGGAACCGCCAAAGCAGTTGGAGCCAGTCATGATTTCAGTTAGTTCTATCTCGGTCACACGCGGTTCAACTGCCGTCATTAAGGACTTTAGCGCCGAGTTTAAAGCCGGCACGATCACGGCAATAATTGGACCCAACGGATGCGGCAAGAGCACTTTGCTCGCAGCGATTGCTGGTGATCTGCCGTTAGCTAGCGGCACGATTTCGTTAAATGAAAGAGATTTAACTAGTTACCAGATCGCTGAGTTAGCCAAAGTCCGTAGTGTGGTTCTGCAGCAACCAGCATTTAATTTAGCTTTCACAGTGCAAGAAGTTTTGACAATGGCGCGCTCTGCTGGTTCGACTCCGGCGAGTGAGAACGCCGCAATCGCCAAGCTAGAAATTCGCGATATAGCTAATCGAAAAGTGACCGAGTTATCGGGCGGCGAAAAACAACGTGTTGCCATTGCTTTAGCAATCGCCGTTGATGCACCGGTGTTGTTACTCGATGAACCACTTGCTGCTCAAGATGTTGAGAGCACTAATCGAATCATTGAATTACTAAAGGCGGCGGCAAAAGCTGGCAAGACCATTATCTTGGTGGCACATGTGCCAGAAGCAGAATTAAGCTGGTGCGATCAAATCATTAAGAATTTCTAAAACCTGCGGCCAAGTTTTTGCAAAGCTCGGGTGCAGATCTAACTGCGTAACTTCTTGCCAATGCACCCAACGCACTTCATGGGATTCATCATTTAATTCACGGGCAACTAAGTCGGAAGTAGCTGTTGCAAGTACTGTGTCATAACGCCAGTTTCCATGGAGATCTGAGAAAGTAGTTATCGGTTGCACGAGCGCTGGATCAATGCCAGTTTCTTCAACTGCTTCGCGCACCGCAGCCTCAATGATGGTCTCGTGCGAATCGCGAGCACCACCCGGAACGCCCCAGGTATCACCGTTATGCACCCAAGGCGCACGATGCTGCAACAACAAGTGTTGATCGCGAATTAGCAGCAGGCCAGCTGCTCCGTGTTTTCCCCAATGGCGGTTACCGCAGTCACATTCGACCCAACCATCTCCATCGCGCATCGCCACAGTTCTAGGCTCTCACATCATCCACACTTTTGCAGGCTGCAATGATCTGGGTTGAACTTCGAACCTAGCCTGCTCGGATGCGAAAACTACTGATCTGCTTACTTCTAGCGCTCCTTATTCCTTTAACCTCATTCTCACTAATGAGCACAGCCAACGCTGTGGATTGTGTGAATGCGGCCTGTATCGATGTTTACACCCAAGATGGCCAGATAATTATTGAAGGCAAGAAAGGCAGCGGCCCAAAAGCAAAAGTAAAACCGCGAACCATTAAGCCACCGGCACCAAAACCGACTGCCACTAAACCAATTTTTCCTGAGTTAATTCCACGTCCAACCGCAAAACCAACATTGCCACCTTCACCTAAACCCAAGCGAACCTACAAACCGCGGATTAAATCAACGGCCAAACCATCACTTAAACCAAAAACAGAGAACTCGGTTTCGTTAAATGATCGGCTGATTAAGTTATTACCTACCGGCGGAATCGCATATCAACCTGAAGCCGAACCACTGGTCAATGTGCCAATCTATTTCTGGAGCGATTTACCAACTCAGTTTGCTACCCGGGTAACGGTTGTGGGTGAAGTAGTTGATGTGTTGTTACGTCCTGGTTTTGTCTGGAGTTTTGGCGATGGAACTTTCTTAAGTACTACCGATGCAGGTGGCCCGTATCCAAATGGGAAAATCAAACATACTTATAAGAACCCGGGCATCTACCCAATTATTTTGGTGCAAAGCTGGAATGGTCATTGGACCCACAATGGCACCACTCGAGCAATAACTGGCACGATCAAAACCACAGTTTTTGCAGTTGTTAACGTGGTTATCGCGCCTACTCGCTTTATGTTTTAGCCATAGGCAGAATTTAGCGTTTTAGTCATCCACAGCATTTAGTAAATTCGGAAAATCAGTCGGTTAGTTAATTTAGGTTCACAGGCATGACAACACTTACTTCTCCGCACGATCTACTAGCTGCAATTCCATTTTTAATTGGCTATCACCCAAGTGATTCGCTGGTTTTAGTGGCCATCAAGGGTGACCTAGTTTCGATGGCTATGCGCGTTGATTATCCACGATCAGAAAATACCGATGCTTATGATTT
>JBILOR010000087.1:0-5289 GCA_044374325.1 Candidatus Planktophila sp. | reverse complement strand
ATGAAGATGGATCATTTGTCTTTTACTGAAACTATCGAGCGGTTAGCTGATCGAATCGGTTACACCTTGCGCTACGACGAAAATTCTTCGGGCTCTGCCGCACCTGCTGGCCAACGTTCACGCCTCATTGCAGCAAATGCCGAAGCTGCCAAGTTTTATCAAGATCAATTGAATAAATCCGAAGGCGCAGCACACGGCCGCGAGTTAATGACCAAGCGGGGTTTTGATAAAGCTGCATGTGAACAATTTGGAGTTGGCTACGCCCCAAATGAATGGGATGCACTAACTAAACATTTACGCGCAATTGGTTTCACAATTGATGAACTCGAAAGTGCTGGCCTTTCTAAAATGGGCGAACGTGGTCCAATTGATCGTTTCCGCAATCGACTAACTTGGCCGATTAAAGATATTTCTGGTGATGTAGTTGGCTTCGGAGCACGCAAGTTAGCCAGCGATGCTGAAGATCAAGGGCCAAAGTATTTAAATACGCCAGAGACCCCGATCTATAAGAAGAGCCAAGTCCTGTATGGCTTAGATATGGCAAAGAAAGAAATTGCTAAGTCACGCCAAGCTGTAATTGTTGAAGGCTATACCGATGTTATGGCAGCGCATTTAGCAGGTATTCCAACGGCGGTAGCAACTTGTGGAACTGCTTTCGGCGCTGACCATATTCGAATTCTGCGCAGATTATTGATGGATGATGATGCTTTCCGTGGCGAAGTTATCTTTACTTTCGATGGTGATGCCGCTGGCCAGAAGGCGGCACTGCGTGCATTTAGCGATGATCAAAAGTTTGTAACTCAAACCTATGTGGCAGTTGAGCCCGATGGCTTAGATCCAGCCGAGCTGCGTCAACATAAAGGCGACCTTGCGCTACGCGACTTGATCGCAAAACGAGTACCTCTTTTTGAATTTGCGATTAGAGCAGAGCTCGCAAAACACAAACTGGAATCTGCCGAAGGTCGTGTCAATGCTTTGAATGCTGCCGCACCACTAGTTGCCCAGATTCGCGATAAATCTTTGCGTCCTGAGTACACCAGATTGTTAGCCGGCTGGATCGGACTAGAAACTGATGTCGTTAGCAAAGCAGTGGCACGTGGTTACAAGCCAACAGTTTCGAGTAGCACGGAATCAACTGTCGAAGAAGTGCCTGAACAAAATTGGCGGCCAGATCCAAGTGATCCGCGACTAATGCTGGAGCGCGAAGTTTTAAAAGCAAAAGTTCAGATGCCCGAACTTGCTAGCGGTTGGTCAGCGATTGAAGCCGAAGCCTTTACGCATCCGGCCTACAAAGAGCTGCGTGCGGTAATTGATGTGGTCGCAGTAGATCGACCGCTGACAATTGAACTAGTAACTAATGAAAATATGAAAGCTCTATTTACCGAACTCTCCGTTGAACCAATTCGCACCGATGGCGAGATCTCACAGAATTATGTTTCTAGCATTATTGCTCGCCTGCGTGAGGTCTGTGTTTCTCGCGCGATCGCCGATTTGAAATCTAGTTTGCAGCGGTTAAATCCGGTCGAGAACGAGGCCGAATACAACGCCGCATTTGCCACATTAGTTTCGCTGGAAAGCACTAGACGCAGCCTCCATGATTTGGCGGTGGGCGGCCTGTAATTGGCTGGTTTCAGCGGTCCTTTTTACCGATTGCAATAATTACGCTAGAGTTTGGTCTTCACAATCCCTGATAGCTCAATGGCAGAGCAGCCGGCTGTTAACCGGCAGGTTCTTGGTTCGAATCCAAGTCAGGGAGCTCTAATCCAACTTTCAGCCTAAACTAGCCTTCTTCTCAGTACCTAAGAGATAGGTTTTTTCACATGGCTTACCGCAGAATGACTCAAAAGAGCATCACCGATTCGTGGCGTGCTCAAAGTTGGGCAATCAGAGTTCTGCGCGCTTGGCTATCGATAACTTGGATTTATGCTGGTTGGGATAAAGCTACGGACCCTGGATTCTTAACTAAAGGTGCAACCGGCTTTATTGGCGATCAATTAATTGGCTATTCAACTAACTCCCCAATTAGCTGGCTCTTTAATAGTTTGATTGAGCACGCAACCGCAGTTGGCATGTTTGTAATCTTCTCTGAATTCGCAATTGGCATTGCTACCTTGTTATGGATTGCACCAACCAGTGCAGCTTTTGGTGGATTCTTGATGTCAATAATTCTCTGGCTAGCCAGCACTTTCTACATCTCACCATATTTCCTAGGTAGCGATACAGCATATGCAATTCTCTGGCTGGTTTATTTCTTAACTTTGGTGGGCAATCGCAGAACGGTAGATATCGCACTAGATCGCCGAGGTGCAATTCGTGTTGGCGCTTTAAGTTTGGCTGCAGTCGGTGCTGCGCTAGTCGGTAAAACATTTGCAAAAGTTTCAGAGAAATCTGAAACCACGGTTTCTGGATCTAGCCAAATCATCGAGTTATCAAAAATCAACGTTGGTGAAACCCATCAGTTTGCGCTTAGTAACGGCATGCCAGCCATTCTCTTCCGCACTAAAACAGGGGTCTTTGCCTATTCAGCAACTTGCACCCACGAAGGATGCACAGTGGCATATCAGAGTTCAAATAAAAGTTTGTACTGCCCTTGTCATGGGGCAGAGTTTGATCCATTTAAAAATGGTGGCGTTATCACGGGACCAACTCGTGATGCGCTGCCGACAGTCAAAGTCGAAATAAGCGGTGACTGGGTAGTTCTAGCATGAGAGGTATCAAAATGAAATTCCAAGGAACCCAAAAAGTAGCAGCCGGCTTCATTGCTGGCGTGTTAGTCACAGGTGGAATAGCAACAGCGGCCACTTCAAATACGGATAGCGTTCAAGTTTGTGTAAACAAGACTTCTCAGGCTATGTATTTGTCGGTTAACGGCACTTGCCCGAGCACGCGCACCTTGGTTAACTTAAGTTCAGGTACCGGTCTCGATGCTAAATCAGTTGCTGCCGCTGTCACACCTTCAGTAGTTTCAATTGCGGTAACAACTCGCACAGGTGGTGGCACAGGTTCTGGCTCAATTTACAAAACAAGCTCGACCGAAAGTTTTATTATTACCAATAACCATGTGATTGCTGATGCAGTTACCAGCGGCACTATCGAAGTAGAACTATTAAATGGCGATATTTTGCCAGCAACCATCGTAGGTCGCGACATCGCATATGACATTGCAGTCCTAAGAGTAAAGACCGGAAATCTTCCGGTAATTAAGGTGGGGGATTCAGCAAAGGTCAGCGTTGGCGATCCAGTTATTGCAATTGGTTCACCACTTGGCCTTGCGAGCACTGTTACATCTGGAATCATCTCGGCACTTAATCGCCCGGTACTCACCGGAAGCACTGGTTTAGAGTCTTATGTAAATGCGATTCAAACAGATGCTGCGATCAACCCAGGTAATTCAGGTGGTGCGCTAGTCGATTCCGCTGGCAAACTAATTGGTGTTAATTCAGCGATCGCGACCCTTTCATCTGGTTCAGCAAGCGGCTCAATTGGTTTAGGTTTTTCAATTCCAATTAATGAAGCCAAGCGCGTTATTGATGAAATTATTGCAACCGGCAAATCAACCCGACCAGTTCTGGGAGTTTTCTTTGATCAGTCATACACCGGAATTGGCGCCAAGATTCTTAGGTTAAGCCCTGGCGAAGGTGCTGAAAAAGCTGGTATCCCAGCTGGATCTATTATCAAGTCAATCGAAGGCTTCAAGATTACCGATGATGTTTCAGCGATTGTGCGCATTCGCTCGGCGGTACCCGGAAGCACCATCACAGTCATTGTAGATCTTCCAAATAACGGTGGATCAAAGACATTTAAGGTAACTCTTGGACAAGCTGCTTCGAACTAATGGCGTTAGCCCCTACCAAATCCTTTTTCGGTAGGGTTTAGCCATGGCTCAATTCAGATTGCAGGTCGTGCTTCCAGATCGTCCCGGCTCATTAGGCGCAGTTGCTTCGGCAATTGGTTTTGCAGGTGGGGACATTCGCGGCTTAGTTGTAATGAAATCTGAAGATGGCCGTGGCTATGACGACATTACTGTCGCTGTGCCAGGTTCTGATCCAAGTGATTTGATTGAAGTGCTTACCGCAATTGGTGGCGTTGAAGTTTTATCTGTAACGCCAGTTAATTAAAGTTTAACTTCGCGCAATTGCGTAGCTGATTGCTCTGGCTTTAGGTCCATGATGAATGCACCCATAGCAGATTCAGAACCAGCTAAATACTTTAATTTACCGGGCTGGCGGCGAACGCTAGTAATTTGCCAATGCAAACGCAATACATCGCGGCCAACTCGAACAGGTGCTTGATGCCAAGTGGCGATGTAGGCCATTTCAATCCCAAATACGCCATCTAGTCGATTTAAAACTTCAAGTGCGATCTCAGGGAAGGCAGCTGAAGCGGCTTCATCTAGTTCGGCTAAATCAGCGACCGGATTAAGTGGTGCCACATGTATTTCAAAAGGATAACGCGCAGCGTATGGAACAAAGGCAATCCAGTGATCATTACGAGCAATGATGCGTTCGCCATCTTTAATTTCACGAGCAACGACATCATCTAGCAGAACTCGGCCAGTGCGATCTTTATGTTCTTGCGCCGCAGCCAACATTTTCTCAACTCGTGGTGGCAGGAAAGGATATGAATAAATTTGCCCGTGTGGGTGTGTAAGCGTTACGCCAACTTCTTCGCCACGGTTTTCAAATGGGGCAATATGGGCAATGTAGCTTTCTTTCGAAAGTTCTCTAACTCGATCCTTCCAAGCTTCCAGAATTATGCGTACTTGCGAAGGAGCTAAATCTTTCAAGGATTTTCCATGATCGGCGGCAAAGCAAATAACTTCGCATTTACCTGCAGTCTGACCTTCGGCAGTTTGGGTACTTAGCGCATCGGGTAGTTCAAAATCTCCTACGGGTGGGCGAAAAGATGGGCCGCGGTTGTCGAAAACAACAACTTCAAAATCAGATTCTGGAATTTCAGTTAATAGTTCGCCTGGGTTTTCAGAAGTTGGGCAGAGCGGGCAAAGCTCTTTAGGCGGGAGGAAGATGCGATTTTGTCTGTGTGATGCAACTGCAACCCACTCACCAACAAGTGCGTCATAACGAAGTTCACCAATTTGTGGCTGCGCTTCGGCAGGGCGTTGATCTTGCGCATCGCGACGTTGCCCTTTGGTGTCGTAGTAACGAATTGTGCGTCCATCAGCCATTTGGCGATCGGTGCGCGTGATATCAGTTGGCAACTTTGCAACGCTCATAATGAAATGAAGTCTACTGTGCCCAATTCAGAGTTCGTTCGATCGCCTTGCGCCAG
>JBILOR010000085.1:0-5367 GCA_044374325.1 Candidatus Planktophila sp. | reverse complement strand
GTTCCGGTGGAACGAAGGTCTTCGCAACCCTTAACAACGCGAGCAGCCATGCCAGCCTCAGCCAACTTGCCCCATGCGCGTGGGTCGTATGCCTTCTTGTTACCAACTTCGCCGTCGATCTTAAGTACGCCGTCGTAGTTCTTAAAGGCGTGATCAACAACTGGGCGGGTGAATGCGTATTGAGTATCGGTATCGATATTCATCTTGATAACACCATAATCAAGGGCTTCGCGGATCTCTGAAAGAAGTGAACCTGAACCACCGTGGAAAACGAGATCCATTGGCTTGCTGCCAGCTGGTAGGCCAAGCTTTTCAGAAACTGAAGCTTGTAGTGTCTGCAGAATCTTTGGTTGCAACACAACGTTGCCTGGCTTGTAAACACCGTGCACATTACCGAAGGTAGCCGCAACCATGTAACGAGTACTTGGGTCAGTGCCAAGAGTTTCAATTGTCATTAGCGCATCTTCAGGAGTCGAGTACAACTTGGCATCGTGCTTTGCTTCGATACCGTCTTCTTCGCCACCGACAACGCCGATTTCGATTTCTAGAATTGTGCGAGCAGCTGCTGAAAGCTTCTGCATCTCGGCAGCAACTTTCATATTTGTTGGCATATCAACGGCTGAGCCATCCCACATATGTGAATTAAACAGTGGAGCTTGACCGTTCTTAATACGGTTTGCACCGAACTCAAGAAGCGGACGCATAAAACCATCAAGCTTTTCAGCTGGGCAGTGATCGGTGTGTAGTGCAATGTTTACGTTGTAATTCTTCGCAACAACATGTGCGAATTCAGCAAGGCCTACTGCGCCATCAACCATGTTCTTAACGGTTGAACCTGAAGCGTATTCAGCGCCGCCCCAAGAAAATTGAATGATGCCATCTGATTCAGCTTCGGCGAAACCACGAAGAGCTGCGATCAGGGTTTGAGATGATGAAACGTTGATTGCGGGATATGCAAAGGCGCCAGCTTTCGCGCGATCCAACATATCTGCATAAATTTCCGGGGTTGCAATTGGCATGATCACTCCAGTGGTGGATATGTAAAAGCCGAGCGCATCTTTGGGCCGACTAAAGGCTTACGACATATCCAACCACTTACCCGAGCGTAAGAAAAATTAGGCTCGAAGTTAGGAGTGCCAGCCTCGTTTACATGCCCAGGAGCAGCGTTTTTAGGGCTCGAGCGATGATGGTGGCCACGGCGCGGGTTAGTTCAGGGGTGGCCATGAACTTGATGAAGCCGATTAAAAATCTAGACATTTTGTGCCTTTCGATATGCAATCACGAAGGTGATCGAAGGTTGCGATCATGGCTGAGCGCTGATGTTCTGATTCACAAATGAGAATTACTTGTTGATGAGCAAATGCCTCTGAATTGTTTTGCTAGGAAAAAATGTCCAGGGCTAGTAATCTCACACACTATGACCGAAGATTCGCTTTCCAATCTCTCCCACGAAACTCGCACCTTTGCGCCAACGGCCGAATTCGCCGCGCAAGCAAATGCCAAAGCCAGCCTCTATGACGAAGCTGAGGCCGACCGCTTAGGTTTCTGGGAGAAACAAGCCAAGAACTTGTTGTGGGATACACCTTGGTCAGAAGTTCTCGACTGGCAGAGCCCATATGCAAAATGGTTTGTCGGCGGAAAGTTAAATGCCAGCGTTAACGCCCTTGATCGTCACGTTAATGAAGGTCGCGGCTCTCGCGTTGCTTTTCACTTCGAAGGTGAACCCGGTGACACTCGCACCATTACATATTCTGATTTATTGGTTGAAGTTAAGAAGACTGCTAACGCGCTAACTGAATTAGGAATTAAAGCTGGCGATCGCGTTGCGATTTATATGCCGATGATTCCTGAAGCCGCAATTGCGATGTTGGCATGTGCGCGCATTGGTGCCCCTCACTCAGTTGTCTTCGGTGGTTTTTCTGCCGACGCTTTGATCTCACGCATTAATGATGCCGATGCAAAGTTAGTTATTACCGCCGATGGTGGATATCGCAAGGGCGCCGCATTTGCACTTAAGCCAACCGTTGATGAAGCACTTTCCAAACCAAATAACGTTGAGAAAGTTTTAGTAGTTAAGCGCACTGGCCAAGAGACCGCCTTTGACGCAAATAAAGATGTTTGGTGGCACGAGATTGTTGATCGCCAAAGCGCAGAGCATGTGGCGCAGGCTTTTGACGCTGAACACCCACTCTTTATTCTCTATACCTCGGGCACAACCGCTAAGCCAAAGGGCATTTTCCACACCACTGGCGGCTATTTAACGCAGGCGGCCTATACGCATAAGGCGGTCTTTGATCTAAAAGCTGAGACCGATGTTTATTGGTGTACCGCCGATATTGGCTGGATCACCGGTCACTCATACGTTGTCTATGGCCCGCTAATTAATGGTGCAACTCAAGTTATGTATGAAGGCACCCCTGATACGCCACATAAAGGTCGCATCTTTGAATTAGTTGCTAAATACAAAGTAAGTATTTTGTATACCGCGCCAACTTTGATTCGCACCTGGATGAAGTGGGGCGAAGAATTTCCTAAGGCACATGATCTTTCAACACTTCGTTTACTTGGTTCAGTTGGTGAACCAATTAATCCAGAAGCCTGGATGTGGTACCGCGAAGTTATCGGCGCAAATCGTTGCCCAATTGTTGATACTTGGTGGCAAACTGAAACAGGTGGCATCATGATTTCACCACTACCTGGTGTTACTGCAACGAAGCCAGGTTCTGCAATGGGTCCGATTCCAGGGATCAGTGCAAAAGTTGTTGATGAAAACGCAGTTGAAGTTGGCTTAGGTCACGGCGGATTCTTGATTCTGGATAAACCATGGCCGGGAATGTTGCGCGGGGTTTGGGGCGAAGACGAGAGATACAAAGAAACCTATTGGTCGCGCTTTAACGGAATTTATTTCGCAGGTGACGGCGCCAAGATCGATGAAGAAGGTGCGCTCTGGTTGTTAGGTCGCGTTGATGACGTGATGAATATTTCGGGTCACCGCATTTCAACAACTGAAGTTGAATCAGCGCTCGTTAGCCACCCAGAAGTAGCGGAAGCTGCAGTAGTTGGTGCAGCCGATGCGATGACCGGGCAAGGCATTGTGGCATTTGTGATTCTGCGTGGTGGCGTAAAGCACGGCGATAGCGAAAAGTTGATTCAAGATCTACGCGCACATGTTGCTAAAGAGATCGGTGCAATCGCTAAACCACGCCAAATTGTGGTGGTTAACGAACTTCCTAAAACTCGTAGCGGCAAGATCATGCGTCGTTTGCTTAAAGATGTAGCTGAACATCGCGCAGTTGGCGATTCAACAACGCTTGCAGATCCAAATGTGATGAAGCTGATTTCTGAAGGTTTAAATACTTCTAAGGACGAAGATTAAGTAGTTCGTTTGCGCGTTCTCTTAGATCAGTAATCACGCTTGGCAAACGATTATCTAATTGAGCGTAGATCTGACTTTCGTTAACTTCATTCTTAACTGCGCTCCAAGGTGACCAAAGCAGTGTGGTTAGAACTAGATAACCAATTACGACTACGCGAATTAGCTCGAGTGCCACACCGGCAAACGAATCAATAGCTTTAAGCGGTTTCCAAAGAAGTCGCGCGTGGAAAAACTTGGCGAACTTACCGAAAACAAATAAACCAACTTGAGCACCGAGAAAAATTGCAACTAAGACTGCAATAACTTGTTTTAACAATGAATCCCACGATGCAACTAATTGCAAGGAAAAATAAAGACCTGCGACGCCGCCAACGATGTAGCCGAGAGTGCGAAAAAGAGTTGCGAGAAACCCAGTGCTGTAGCCGCGCTTAATTGCGCCAAGGGCGAGCAACGCCAACGCAATATCAACAATCATCAGATGGCCACCTTTCGCTCGCTAAATCTTTACTTTTAAATACTTCGCAGTTAAATCAATTAACTCTTCGGTGGTTTTAACGACGCCGATATGTTTATAAACCACAGTACCTTGCTTATCGATAAACCAAGTAACTGGCACTCCCATGCCAAAAACTGCTCGAGTAACTCCTTTGGCATCATAAAGATTTGGCCAAGTGACTCCGTTAGCAACAATGAAGTCTTTAGAATCCTGAGCCTTTGCTTCCTCAACTGCAATTCCGAGCAGCTTTACTTTGTCATTTGCCTGGTGATGAAAGTCCACAAAAACTGGGATTTCCTCGACACATGGCCCACACCAGGAGCCCCAAACATTAACTATTAGTGGGCCGCGCAGTGATTCAACGGAAATTTTTTCAGTACCGCTTAGACAGTTAAGCAATGTGTCATCTGCTTTTGCTGCCACATGGTCAACTTCAGCGCAATCAACTACTTCGCCTTTGCTAGACATTGAACTAGTAATTGATGAGCAACCAGTTAATGAGAGCGCGAGTAAAAGAATTAGAACTTTTTTCATCTAAAGTCCGAATCACTCTTTAAAAGTAAACGGGCTTTAGCTGGATCAACTTCGCCAATGCCAAATGAAGGACAGATCTTGGCCATTGGGCAGGCACCACATGCCGGTTTGCGCGAATGACAAATTCGGCGACCGTGCCAGATCATGCGCTGTGACAAGTTGGTCCATTCTTTCTGTGCAATTAGTGCGCCGACTTCGTGCTCGACTTTGACTGGATCTTGCGAAGTAGTCCAACCAAATCTACGCGACAAGCGACCAAAGTGAGTGTCAACGGTGATTCCAGGAATATCAAAGGCGTGACCGAGAACAACATTGGCAGTTTTGCGGCCAACGCCAGGCAGGGTTACTAACTTTTCAAGTTCAGCCGGAACTTCGCCGTCGTATTGCTTAACAATTTTGGTCGCTAGCCCTTTGATGTGGCGGGCTTTGGCGCGAAAGAAGCCAGTTGTGTAAATGAGATCTTCAATATCTTCTACTCGCGCTCCTGCATATGCGCTAGCACTCTTATATTTCTTAAATAACGCAGGCGTCACAGCATTCACGCGTTTATCCGTGCATTGCGCCGACAGAACTGTGGCGATCAGCAGCTGCAATGGATTCTTAAAGTCGAGTTCGCAGGTTACGTGCGGGTAAGTCTTGGTTAAAACCCGATAGATCTTACGGGCATCTGCTCGCTTTTGGCTATCGGCACTCATGCCAGTAAAGTACCGCTTGTGCCACATGATGAAGAAGTAGTACGTAGAGCCCCGCTCTTTACTGCCCTAGATGATGCTGCCGCCGCTTCATTGCGCGCATCAATGGATCAAGTAAAGGTGCTTAAGGGCAATGTGCTATTTGCCGAAGGCGACTCTGGCGATCACTTATATGTAATTGTCGATGGCAAGTTAAAGCTGGGCACATCAAGTACCGATGGTCGCGAAAATCTTTTATCAATTCTTGGCCCTGGCGAAATGTTTGGCGA
>JBILOR010000084.1:0-5374 GCA_044374325.1 Candidatus Planktophila sp. | reverse complement strand
AAGTTAGTCACTCGTCATTCTGGCAGAGTCATAAATTTGCGCCTACAGTTTTAACAGATGCTGTTATGCATTTTGCTGACTTACAAAACGGAGATCAAGTATTAGATCTTTACGGGGGAGTTGGCCTGTTTACTGCTTCTGCGATTTCAGCAGTTGGTGTAACTGGGCGAGTTGATTTAGTTGAAGCGAGCTCTAGTGCCATTGGCGACGCGAAGATTAATTTTGGAAATATTCCTAATGTAAATATTTATCTTGGCAACGTAGCAAAAATTATGCCGCGAATTGCTTCTGCTGATGTAGTAATCCTCGACCCGCCCCGAGAAGGGGCCGGACAATTGGTGTTGCAACAGATTTCCACTTTAAACCCACAACGAATTGTTTATGTAGCTTGTGACCCCGCCGCACTTGCCCGCGATTGTGCTTTTGCTAACGATCTTGGTTGGCAACTAACTAATGTGCGCGCATTTGATTTATTTCCGATGACTCACCACATCGAAATGGTTGCGTTGTTTACCCGCTCTGCGATAGATTAGGAAAGTATCTCGACATCAAGATACTTTTTAGGAGGCGCAAGTGAGCAAGAATTCCTTCCAGGCCCAGACTTCACTCGAGGTTGCCGGTCAGAGCTATCAGATCTTCGACATTACGAAGTTACCTGAAGCAGCATCACTGCCATTTAGCTTGAAGGTATTGCTTGAAAACTTATTGCGTACCGAAGATGGTGCCAATATCACCGCTGAGCAGATTAAATCTCTTGCGAACTGGGATCCAGCGGTTGAACCTGATACTGAAATTCAATTTACGCCAGCCCGCGTTGTAATGCAGGACTTCACAGGAGTTCCTTGCATCGTGGACTTAGCAACTATGCGCGAAGCAATTGTCGAGTTGGGTGGAGATCCAGCCAAGGTGAATCCTCTTGCACCAGCTGAGTTAGTTATTGATCACTCGGTTATTGCAGATCTGTTCGGAACAAAAGATTCTTTTACTCAAAATACCGATATTGAATATCAGCGCAACCAAGAGCGTTACCGTTTCTTGCGTTGGGGCCAAGGCGCCTTCGATGAATTTAAAGTTGTGCCACCTGGCACCGGAATTGTTCACCAGGTAAACATTGAGTACTTGGCTCGCGTGGTGATGACTCGTAAGGTCGATGGCGTACTACGTGCTTATCCAGATACTGTAGTTGGAACCGATTCACACACCACCATGGTTAATGGCTTAGGTGTACTTGGTTGGGGCGTTGGCGGAATTGAAGCCGAAGCAGCTCTGCTAGGTCAGCCAGTTTCAATGTTGATTCCTCGCGTTGTTGGATTTAAATTAAATGGTTCGCTACCTGTTGGCACTACCGCTACAGACTTAGCGCTAACAATTACTGAGATCCTGCGCAAGCACGGGGTAGTAGGTAAGTTTGTTGAGTTCTATGGTCCAGGTGTTGTTGCCGTACCAATGGCTAACCGCGCGACTATCGGCAACATGAGCCCAGAATATGGTTCAACAGTTGCGATCTTCCCAATCGATGATGAAACTTTGAAGTACTTACGTCTTACTGGTCGTAGCGATGATCAAATTGCTTTGGTTGAGAGTTATGCCAAGAAGCAAGGTTTATGGCATGACCCATCTGCAGCTCCTCGATTCTCTGAACATATCGAGCTAGATCTATCAACTATCGTGCCTTCAATCGCGGGTCCAAAGCGCCCACAAGATCGCATTGCTCTAAGTGATTCAAAGGCAGCACTGGCTAAGTCGCTACCTGGTTACTTGGGTGACAAGACAAGCACTAACCCAATCGCGATCAAAGTTGGAGCAACAGATACCACCATTACAAATGGTGATGTGGTAATTGCTTCAATTACTTCTTGTACCAATACTTCAAATCCATCAGTAATGATTGGTGCCGCCTTGCTAGCTAAGAAGGCCGTTGAAAAGGGCCTGAAGTCAAAGCCTTGGGTTAAAACAACACTTGCTCCAGGTTCAAAGGTCGTAACTGATTACTACGACAAAGCTGGCCTTACTAAGTACATGGAAGATCTTGGTTTTAACTTAGTTGGTTACGGTTGCGTAACCTGTATCGGAAACTCTGGTCCGCTTCCAGTTGAAGTTAGCAAGGCAGTTAATGAGCACGATCTAGCTGTTACCGCTGTGCTTTCTGGTAACCGTAACTTCGAGGGTCGCATTAGCCCCGATGTGAAGATGAACTACTTAGCTTCACCTCCATTAGTAGTTGCTTACGCAATTGCCGGCACCATGAATCATGATTTTGAAAAGGATTCACTAGGCAAAGACCAAACTGGTAACGATGTTTACTTGCGCGATATCTGGCCATCACAAGAAGAAATTGCCGCAGTAGTAGAAGCGTCAATTTCATCTGAAATGTTTAAGAAAGATTATGCCAGCGTCTTTGAAGGCGATCATCGCTGGAAGTCGCTCGCTACACCAACTGGAAATACTTTTGAGTGGGATCTGAATTCGACTTATGTGCGCAAGGCGCCATATTTCGACGGCATGCCTGCGCAACCTAAGCCAGTAACTAATATTTCAGGTGCTCGTGTAATGGCGATCTTGGGGGATTCAGTTACAACAGATCACATTTCGCCAGCTGGAAATATCAAAGCTGATTCACCGGCCGGCAAGTACTTAGCAGAGCATGGAATCGAACGTGTTGATTTCAATTCCTACGGTTCACGTCGTGGTAATCACGAGGTAATGATTCGTGGAACATTTGCCAATATCCGCTTGAAGAATTTGTTGCTCGATGGCGTCGAAGGTGGCTTCACTCGAAACTTCCTTGATGGTGGGGCGCAATCAACAATTTACGATGCATCAATGGCCTATCAAGCAGCTGGTATTCCACTAGTTATCCTTGCAGGCAAAGAATATGGTTCTGGATCATCACGCGACTGGGCCGCAAAGGGCACCGCGCTGCTTGGTGTACGCGCAGTCATTGCTGAATCTTTTGAGCGCATTCACCGTTCGAACTTAATCGGCATGGGCGTTCTTCCATTGCAATTCCTCCCAGGCCAAACCGCAGCGACACTTGGCTTAACTGGCGAAGAGACTTTCGAGATCACCGGTATTGATGCCTTAAATACTGGTCCATCACCTAAGGAACTAACCGTTAAAGCCGGTGACAAAACTTTCCAGGCTAAATTGCGCATTGATACGCCTGGCGAAGCTGATTACTACCGTCATGGTGGAATCATGCAATATGTACTGCGTTCGTTACTAGCTAACTAGTATCCAAGCGCAGGACAATCGAGCCTGGAAACCTTAGACTGTAGCCATGATTGAGCAGATTAAATCACCTAAAGATTTAGCTGCTCTTTCGGCTGCCGATTTAAATGAACTCGCAGCCGAGATTCGCACATTCTTAATTGCTAAAGTCACTAAAACAGGCGGCCACTTAGGGCCAAACTTGGGCGTAGTTGAACTAACGATTGCGATTCATCGCACCTTTGATTCACCAAAAGATGTTGTTTTGTTTGACACGGGTCATCAAAGTTATGTCCACAAGATTTTGACCGGCCGCAGTGAAGGTTTTGAACTATTGCGCCAAAAGGGCGGTCTTTCTGGATACCCGAGCCGCTCTGAAAGCGACCACGATGTTATTGAAAATTCACACGCATCAACGGCGCTTTCGTGGGGCGACGGAATTTCTCGCGGTTTCTCACTTACTGGCCAAAACGATCGCCATGTCGTTGTAGTTGTCGGCGATGGCGCGCTAACTGGCGGCATGTCATGGGAAGCACTAAATAACATTGCCACAGCTGAAACTCGTAATTTAGTAATTGTGGTTAACGATAATGAACGTAGCTACTCACCAACTATTGGTGGCATGGCAACTTATCTTTCAACGCTGCGAGTGACTCGCGGCTATGAGAAATTCTTGGACTGGGGCAAAGATGTTCTGCAGCGCACCCCGGTTGTCGGTGGTCCGATCTATGACACGTTACATGGAATGAAAAAGGGCATCAAAGACATCATTGCGCCACAAGGAATGTTTGAAGATTTAGGTCTGAAATATATCGGGCCAATTGATGGCCACGATATTGAAGCTATGGAGAAGGCGCTCCTGCGGGCTAAAGCTTTCGGTGCGCCCGTAATTCTTCACGCGATCACGGAAAAAGGTCGTGGTTATGCGCCCGCTATTGAAGATGAAGCCGAAAAGTTTCATGCCGTCGGCATCGTTGATCCCGAAACTGGCTTACCGATCGCAAAAGGTGTTACTACTTGGACCAACGTTTTTGCCGATGAGTTAGTTAAGCAAGGTGAAAGCAATCCTAAGTTAATTGCGATTACAGCTGCCATGTTGGGACCAACTGGGTTAGATAAGTTTGCTGATAAGTTCCCAGATCGCACTATCGATGTGGGCATTGCCGAACAGCACGCAGTAACAAGTGCTGCTGGCCTAGCTTTTGCAGGTATGCATCCAGTGGTTGCTGTTTATGCGACATTTCTAAATCGTGCGTTTGATCAAGTCTTATTGGATGTGGCTCTTCATAAAGCCGGTGTAACTTTTGTATTGGATCGCGCTGGCATAACTGGCGATGATGGTGCTTCACACAACGGTATTTGGGATCTTGCGCTAACCGGAATTATTCCAACGATGCATGTTGCTGCGCCTCGAGACGGTGCTCGCTTGCGCGAAGTACTAGCCGAGTCGATTCAAATTACTGATGCGCCTTCAATGTTGCGCTATCCAAAAGGCGAAGTAATTGCGGATATTCCAGCCTTTGAACGTCGCGATGGCATCGATGTTCTGTACCGTGGCGAGAGTGCCGATGTGCTTTTAGTTAGCGTTGGCGCAATGGCGGCAATGGCAGTTGAAGCGGCTTCGCAGGCGTACCGTGAGGGTGTCGGCGTAACAGTCATTGATCCGCGTTGGATCAAGCCGTTGCCACAATCATTAGTAACTATGGCAACTCGCTACAAGAGCGTGGTTGTTCTTGAAGATGGAATTCGCCACGGCGGAATTGCGAGCACCATTAGTGAGATGTTCCGCGACGCTGGACTACAAGTACCAATTCATTCAATCGGCGTGCCCCTAACATTCTTAGAACACGCCAAGCGAGGACAAATTTTGAGCGAGCTAGGTATTACTGCTCAACAGATTTCGTTGAGCATTGTTGAATGGAGCGCATCTCTAAAAGATGGCTTCCTCTCGTCAGAAGGCTTTAGGCCAGAGATGCAACGCCCGCTGGATGAAAACGTTGACCAGAGACGGCTTCGCTAATACCTTCGCGATCTAGGTAAGGCAAGATTCCGCCGAGGTGCATTGGCCAACCGGCACCTAGCAACATGCAGATATCAATCTCAGCAGGAGTGCTTACAACACCTTCATCAAGCATCATGCGGGCTTCTTCAGCCAAAGCCTTTA
>JBILOR010000083.1:0-5405 GCA_044374325.1 Candidatus Planktophila sp. | reverse complement strand
CGTTTTCTAATCTTGTGCATGCCAGAAGTGCGACGCCATGGATCAACTCTTGGTGGGCTAGGGGGCGCGGCCAAAATAGCGGCGAACTCAGCTTCGGCCCATTGCAATTTCTTAGTCTCTAGCAATATCTGGGCAATTATGTTTCTTAGTTCAATTAGCAGCTCAACATCAAGCGCTGCGTAATTTAACCAATCAAGTGGAAGTGGCCGAACCGACCAATCAACTGCAGAATGTTCTTTAGCCAACAAAACGCCAAGATGTGCTTCAAGCAACGGTCCCAGACCAACACGTGGCAACCCAGCAATACGTCCACCTAATTCAGTATCAAACAATAGTTTCGGATTTATTCCTAATTCGCGCAAACAAGGTAAATCCTGTGTGCTGGCATGCAGAATTACTTCATCGGTATTTAATAGCTCATTTAATTCGATGAATAGCTGATGACCGGGGCCAAAAGGAATTGGATCTATTAAATGCAATCCACCGCCGTTTCGCTTTATTTGAATCAGGTAAGCGCGAGCGCTGTACTTATAACCAGAAGCTCGTTCGGCATCGACTGCAAATGGCCCCGAGCCTTTGGCAAGTTCGAGTAGCGCTAATCTAAAAGACGCTTCACTTTCAATTACGGCGGGAGTCCCGGCAGCAGGTGCTAGTAAGGGAGTTGCTGTTATTAATTCTTCTTCAGTCATTTAACTTAATTAACTTGTGCGTCGTTTACGAGATGGCGAGATTACTGATACGCCATCTGGAATCGGTGGCAGTCCGGCCACCGTTGCGAGCAGATTGCACCAAGCATTTACATGGCTAAACATTTCATCAGCCGATTTTATTATCGGTGACCAAGAGGCGCGAATTTCAATCTCAGCTTCGTTTCTGCGGCCAGTTAATTTGCCGAAAGAAGCGCTAGTTACGCGAGTGACCGTGCCACTTGGTGCGCTGTATTCGCACCCAGCATCAGCCAAAGAATCAAGAAACCAAGACCAGCCGACTTCAGCCAGCATGGGATCTTCGTGCATATCGGGTTCAACATCGGCGCTCATGAAAGTTACGCAACGGAAATCAGATTCCCAAGTTTCCTGTCCACCTGGTTCATGTAACAAAACGAAACGACCAGAACCTACGCCGTCCTCTGCATCGCCGGACAGGCCATTGCTAACGTCTGCTGAAAATGCAAATGAGAATTTGGCCAACTTTTGGGGAGCCGGGACTTCTTCTAGAATTATTTCGGATCGGGTATCTACAGTTCTTAGTTGATCAATCAAACGATCAAAGGCTGCAGCATCCACTGCCTGAGTCTAAAGATGGCAGGCGCAAAATTAGGGGAGGCGGGGCGGTAACCTACTCAAATGGCTTTCTTGCTAGCACTCTTGTCGAGCGCCCTCTGGGGTAGCGCTGATTTTCAAGCCGGACGAATGAGCAAGAAGTACAAAGCTTTTGCAGTTCTTGGAATTACCCAATTGATCGGCTTGGCTTTTGGAATTTTCTTAATCTTTGCAACTGGCGAACGAGACGCTGTCGCGTTTGGTGACGAAGGCTTTTTCTCTGGCTATTTTTGGCCAGGTGCATTTGCAGGAGTTCTCGGATACATGGGTTTGATCTGTCTCTACGTAGGGCTTAGCACTGGCCGCATGGGTGTGGTCTCTCCAATTAGTTCGCTAGGTGCTGTGGTGCCAGTTATGTTTGCACTAATCGGTGGCGAACAACTTTCACGTGGACGGTGGATTGGCGTAGTTATCGCACTGGCAGGTGCGTTCTGCGCAAGCGGCCCCGAAATTTCGCAAGGTTTTCCATTGAAGCCAGTGGCTTTAGCATTTGGTGCGGCATTTGGTTTTGGTACTGGGTTAACCCTGATGGGCATTGGATCAGATTCAAGTGCGTTAATGACGATGGTAACAATGCGAGCCACTACTGCGCTGTTTACAATAGCGATAGCACTTAGATTTCGCACTACGGGCGGCTTCAGTATTGCTGATGCACCTTCATTAATCTTCATTGGAGTTGCAGATTTTCTAGCAAACTTCACACTTGGGTTAGCTACACAACAGGGGCTAGTTTCAATCGTTATGGTGCTGGGGTCGCTTTATCCAGTAGTTACAGTTTTACTCGCCTTTAAGTTTTTGCATGAGCGTCTTCACAAAGTGCAGTACGTGGGAGTTTTCTTAGCCGTCTCTGGTGTTGCAATAATTTCTGCGTTTTAAAACTAATTCGTTGCGGTATAAAAAGTTGTGTCGTCTTCAACGCGTTCAGTTACAGTTGCGAACTTGTTAAGTAATTTCTTATAGTCAACCTGGTCTTCGCCTTCAGTTACTTTGGTAACGCTTAACTCGAGTCGATCAACTTTCTTGGCCGCGATCAACTCTTCAATTATGGAGATGCCAGACTCGATCACGATAGTTTCACCGAAAAGGCGCTGAGCCCTGGCTAAAGCTTCAACTGGTTCGCAATTCCACCAGTGGGCTAAGCGGTTATTGGAAAGCGGATTAAGCATTGACTTGGAGACCACAACAACTGGTACTGGCGTCTTTTGATAAGGCTCATTTCGAGCGGTATTGCCACCTATTAGTAGTGCATCAGCGCTTCGTCGTCGAGCCAAGAACGCACGACGATCAGCGGCGCTTGAAACTCCAGCGGATCGGCCATCTTTGCTAGTAGATCCATCGGAACCAACGACTAATGAGGCGATAACAGGCACGGTGAAAAGGTAGGGGGTCGTCAACGATTTATCAGGTAGATTTCCGAGTGTCTGGCCTCAATTTTGCTGTGAGTTAAGCAATCAAGGCAATGTCAGTGGGCGCCTTTACTCTTTGTAACATGATCATTGACTGCGATTCTTGTTCCCTGCGAGATTTGGCTTGTAAAGATTGTGTTGTTTCATTCTTTCTTAACAAAGCTGAAGACTCGGTAGATCTAAGCAACCAAACTGCTGATGCGCTGCAACTTCTCTCATCTCGCGGGATTGTGCCGCCGCTTCGGTTTCTGGCATAGATTTCATGAGAATTACCTGATTTTTGGGTAATTCTGAGCGTGAATTGCACTTTTAGGCAGATAAGCGCGGTTTGAGGTTGAGTGGCGCAACTACCCACCTATAACCTCTTCTCTATGTCACTTAAGGGTTTACGCAGCGCTGTCGCATTTGGCGTAGCTCTGACCATGAGTAGTGGCTTGATCCCACCTGTAGCCCAAGCCGCTCCATCGCTTGCTCAAATTCAATCCCAAGTTCGTCAACTTGAAGAAGAGGCAACTGCCGCGGCCGAAGGCGCGCAAGCCGCAAAAGTTCAACTCGCTACTCTGACCAAGACTCTCAATGGCCTAAAGCAAGAAGCCGCAGCCCGAGGTGCAACTGTGGACGCACTTAAGAAATCTTTGGGCACCATTGCCATTGAACAATACAAAGCCGGGGGACTAAGCCAAGGTCTAGAACTTCTTTTTTCGGCTAACCCAGAACTCTATTTAAGTTCGGCCGGTTCTCTCGAATCAATTACTCGGGCAAAGAGCACTCAACTTCGTAAGTTCGAGGCAGCCCAGCAACGATTAAAGGCAACATCCCTTACTGTCGATGACAAGTTGGCACTAGTGCAAGCTGCACAGAAAAGATTTGCGCAGAAATCAGCACAGGCGAAATCCAAATTGGCTGCGGCAGAAAAAATCTTAGCGAAGTTAAAGAAAGAAGACCGAGCTCGTTTGGCGGCACTGAAAGCAGCCGAAGAAGATGCCGACCAGGCTGCTTCTAAAGCATATGCAAGTAGTGCGGGTGCGATTTCGGGGCGCGCTGGAATTGCGATCAAGTATGCGCTAAAGCAGATCGGTGATCGGTATGTATTTGGCGCGGCAGGCATGATTACTTGGGATTGTTCGGGTCTTACCATGCGTGCATATCAAGCCGCCGGCGTATCGTTGCCACATTCATCTAGGGCGCAAGCTCGTTATGGTCGCGCCGTCTCTTACAAATCCGCCAAGCCAGGGGATCTCCTCTTCTACGGCCGGCCAATCTCGCATGTGGCAATTTATTTAGGTGGCGGCAAGATGGTCCATGCTCCGCGGTCTGGTTCACGAGTGAAAGTTGTATCTAACGCCTCTACAGCACTTGGTCGTAAGCCTTTAGTTGCTGTTCGCCGGTTCTAGTGATGGTTGCAACGACTCTTTTTATAACCAATGATTTTGGCCCTAGAGCAGGTGGCATTGAAACTTTTGTACATGGGCTAGTAGAACGTTTACCCAAAGGCTCCGTAATTGTTTACACCAGCGCTCAGCAAAACTCAGCTGAGTTCGATGCAAAATGGTTAAAAGATTATGGGGTTGAAGTTGTTCGCGATCGCAGCAAGATCCTGCTTCCAACGCCACGCGTGATTAAGGCATGTAAGCAGCTAATGAAAAGTCGAAAGTTAACCAAGGTGGCTTTTGGTGCTGCTGCGCCTCTTGGAATTATGGCTCGAGCTATGCGACGCACAGGTGCGCAAAAGATTGTGGCCCTAACGCATGGCCACGAAGTTTGGTGGGCCAAAGTTCCGCCCTTCTCATTTGCGATTAGATTTATGAGCAGACATATTGACGCTATTACTTATTTAGGCGAATACACCAAAGGTGAGATCAGTAAAGCACTGCGTAAATCCGAGGTAAGCAAATTGGTGCAGATTGCACCTGGCATTGATGTAGAACATTTTGTCCCAACTGATTCAAGTGAATTGCGAGCCGCACTCGGACTAGCTGATAAATCAGTGATCATTAGTGTTGGTCGACTGGTACACCGTAAGGGACAGGACAAACTAATTGCCGCGCTACCAGCAATTAAAGCCGCAGTGCCAAATGTGCATCTTGTTTTAGTGGGGGTTGGTCCGCACCAAGATTATTTAGAAAGACTAGCTTTAAAACTTAATGTGCGTGATTGCGTAACATTTATCGGACGAATTAACTATGCCGAACTTCCTAGATACATCTGTCTAGGAGATATCTTTGCAATGCCCTCTCGTTCACGTTTCTTCGGGCTTGAAGTAGAGGGTCTAGGAATTGTCTATCTTGAAGCCAGCGCGTGTGGATTGCCAGTGGTAGGCGGAAAGTCTGGTGGAGCTCCCGATGCTGTGTTAATCGGTGAAACTGGTCTAGTAGTTGATGGCACTAAGCCAACTGAAATTGCAGAAGCCTGTATTGAACTGCTAAATAATCCCGAACTATGTGCGTTGATGGGCGCAGCGGGCAGAGCCTGGATTATTGAAAACTGGCGCTGGGACATTTGGGCTACCAAATACGCGGTCTTACTAACTTAGCCAGGAATTATCGCGAGCAACTGCCACTGCGGAGATTCGATTACTAACTTCGAGTTTTCGATAAATGCTTGCGAGATGAGTTTTTATAGTTGGCTCACTCAAATAAAGCTGGCGAGCAATTTCCTTGGTACTTTTTCCAGTGGC
>JBILOR010000010.1:0-18869 GCA_044374325.1 Candidatus Planktophila sp. | reverse complement strand
CTTCGGTTTTTCGCGCACGCGGCAACGAATAAACCTGACTCGGTTTATGGTGAATCAATTTGATTCACCCGTCGCACTCGAATTCATCGACCAATTACTTGGACCGAGATGACTATGCCGATCGAAACCGGTGAGTGCTGAGATGTCACCAACTGGGTAGTTGGTGCAGGGCAAATCCTACCTGAGCGTGGTGAGTGCTTTGTACCTCTTATATACGCGCGGAAAGTTCGCTTTTAAGCAGCTCGGCCAGATGTGGGGCGATCTTCCAATCGGCCAACATCGCCTGATAGCGGTCGACCTCGACTGGATCAACTTTGACCCCAGTTTTCACGGCACGAATCATGATGTTTCGCGGGGTGTGTTCTCCCCCAATGAACTCGACAATATCAACGCGATAACCCAACAGTTTAAGTATCTGGGCACGTAGTGAATCAGTCATCAAATCAATTAGCCGTTCACTAACTACGCCATGTCGAGTTAACAACGACCAAGGCTCAGGAACCAGGTCAACCTGCGCTTGCAAATCATGATGACAACAAGGTGCCAACATAATTACTTTCGCTGAATTCTTAACTGCCCAAGCTATTGAATCGTCGGTTGCGGTATCGCAAGCATGTAGCGCAATTGCGATATCAACTGTTTGCGAAGGGGTATCGGCAATTTTGGCCACGAGGAACTGGGCATCGACGCCTAATGAGTTAGCGATCTGATCGTTATGCCGCTTTGATTCTTCGCGTTCATCAACGCCTAAGACTTTTACCTTTTGAGTATCGCTATTTAAATATTCCTGCACTGCAAAAGTTAAGTAGGCATGGCCGCAGCCAAGATCTACAATCGAGATTTCAGATTGTGCGCCAACTTCATTATCTAGAGTTGGTTTTAGCAGCCTTAAGAATTCTTCGACCTGGCGATACTTATCCATTTTTGATGGCTTGATTCGCTTATGCCCATCGTGCATTCCGAGCAGAGCAAAGATGCGATTATCTTCAGGCAGCAATCGTTGCTTCTGACGATCATGCGTTAAATCGCGCTCGAGCTTTACTCGGCCAATAGTTACCAGTGCTTCATCTTTCTTGCTGATGCGCACTGAGTAACTCTCACTTGTGCTTTCAGCTAACAAGTTTGCAAAGCCTTGACCTAGGAAATCGGCAAAATTAATTTCATTGGCGCTTAAATTCTTAGTTGTAACTTGGCGCCCATGGGTCGATTGAATCTGCAACTTTTCTTCGCCTTTAATCAACACTGGCTTGATATCAATGCGCTCAGCAGTAGGCGTTAAATTACGGCGGCGGCCGGATAAAACAGCGCGCACAAAATTAGGGGCCTTGATGTGCTCTTCTAGTTCGGCAAAAGCTCGGGTTAACTCAATCTTCATTGGCTAAGCCCTCGGATGTGCTTGTTTGAAAGCGGCTTGCAATCGCTCAGTTGAAACGTGCGTATAGATCTGAGTTGTGGCAAGCGAGGCATGCCCAAGTATCTCCTGAACTGTGCGCAGATCAGCACCACCTTCGAGCAAATGCGTTGCCGCTGAATGGCGCAGAGCATGCGGCCCCATTCGTTCAAAACCTTCTAGCGCCGATAGCGCGTTATAAACAACGGTGCGCACAGTTCGTTGATCAATGCGTTTTCCGCGAGCACCGATGAATACGCATTTTTCAGATTGTTCTTTCATTAGAACCGGACGACCATCGGCCAGCCAAGCTTTAAGTGCGCGCATCGCCGGATTACCAATCGGAATTGTGCGCTCTTTGCTGCCTTTTCCAAACACACGAATTGTTTGCCGTTCGTAATCAATATCCTGTAAATCAAGTCCACAGAGTTCGGCAACACGAGCACCGCTGGCATATAAAACTTCGACCATTGCTCGATCACGCAGTGCAATTGGACCTTCGCCTTCATCAACTCGCGTAGCTAGCGCATCCATCGCAATACCGGTGCTTGCAGCATCTAGCACTTCGGGAAGAGTGCGATGTGCTTTTGGCGTTGCTAAGTTCGCACCAACGTCACTGCTCAAGTAATTGTGTTTAAAAGCCCACTTAGTAAATAGTCGAATCGATACCGCCCGGCGCGACATAGTTGTGCGCGCTCCGCCCTTGACTTGTTGGTTTGCCAGCCACGAACGAATAAGCGCCATATCAAGAGTTGCGATATCGTTTTTGCCCATGGTTTCTAGGTGGTTAATTAGAGATTGCAGATCGCCAACGTAAGCGCGAACCGTATGAACTGAAAGATTTCGTTCGGATTCTAAATGGCGCTGAAAATCATTTACTAATGATTGAAAATCAGCGCTCATAAGAGCCAAGGTTACTCGGGTTTGCGACCTTGCCTTAGTAAGCCATAGGTAACAGCGTCTTCAAGTGCCATGGCAGATGCAGCAATAACGTTTTCGTGAACACCGACTGTGTTCCATTCACCTTTGCCATCGCTAGTTTCAACTAAAACGCGAGTAACTGCACCTGTTCCTAAGCGACCTTCAAGAATACGTACTTTGTAATCAGTTAATTCTAGAGCGACAAGCTCTGGATAAAGTTGTTGCAAGCCACTGCGTAGCGCGTTATCAAATGCGTTGACTGGGCCATTTCCAGCGCCAGAACAGATGATTTGCTTGCCCTGCGCTGTCACAGTTACTTCGGCCTTAGTGATGATGCTGCCATCTTCGTTTCGTTCAACCGAAGTTAGCCAATGATCAATTGTGAAGAAAGAAGCACGTGTGCCATTGATCTCTTCGTGAAGCAAAAGTTCAAATGAGGCATCGGCAGCTTCGAAAGTAAAGCCGCGTGCTTCCATCTCTTTAACCCGATCAACAATACGGCCAACTAATTCGCGGTCTCCCCCGAGGTCAACACCAAGCTCTAGCGATTTCATTTCAATGGAAGCGCGACCGGCCATGTCCGATACCAACATACGCATATCGTTTCCGACTGATTCAGGATCTTCGTGTTGGTATAGCGATGGATCTACTTTAATGGCACTGGCATGCAGGCCAGCCTTATGCGCAAATGCTGACACGCCAACATATGGTTGACGAGCACTTGGATTGATATTGGTTATTTCGGCAATCGCATGAGAAATGCGGAAAGACTCTCGCAGCGCATTTGCTGGCAAAACTAACTTATCTTTCTTGAGTTCTAAGTTAGCGATAATCGTTACTAGATCTGCGTTACCGGTGCGCTCACCATAACCATTAAGCGTTCCTTGTACATGGGTAGCTCCGGCGGCAACTGCTGCCATTGAGTTAGCTACTGCGCAACCAGTGTCATTGTGGCAATGGATTCCAAGTCGGGCGTTGCTCGCTTGCAAGACATCGTGCACCACTTGCGAAAGTTCATCAGGCAACATGCCACCGTTGGTATCGCAAAGCGCAATTACATCTGCGCCAGATTCAGCAGCAACGCGAACTACTTCGATTGCATATGCGCGATTTGAGCGGTAACCGTCGAAGAAATGCTCGGCATCTAGGAAAACTCGCTGGCCTTCGGCGCGTAGATGAGTAATCGAATCGCGAATCATTTCTAGATTCTCATCAAGGGTGGTTTTTAGCGCGAGATCAACATGGCGGTCGTAAGCCTTTGCTACCAAAGTAACAGCCGGTGCCCCGCTGTCGCGAAGTGCGCCAAGAAGGGCGTCATCTGCGGCTTTTACATTAGGGCGACGAGTGGCACCGAAAGCTACGAAAGTTGCGTTCTTAAGTTGCAGTTCTTTTTTAGCGCGTGCGAAAAATTCAGTGTCTTTTGGATTAGCGCCAGGCCAACCGCCTTCGATAAAACCAACACCTAAATCATCAAGGTGACGTGCAATCGCCAACTTATCGTGCACCGAAAGGTTTAAACCTTCTTGCTGCGCACCATCGCGCAGAGTGGTGTCATAGATATGAAAGGCGTCGTTTATTGTCATGTTAAATTCTTAAACAACCTTATGAACCCAGTTATGGGCATCAGCAATTGTGCCGTGTTGGATTCCAAGTAACGTGTTACGAATCTGCATTGTGATAACACCTGGTTGACCATCGCCAGTTACCCAAGTGCCCATAGTGCTTTTCGCTTGACCTACAGGAGAGACGACAGCTGCAGTACCGCAAGCAAAAATTTCGGTTATCTCGCCACTTGCAACGCCATCGCGCCAATCATCGATACTGATCATTTCTTCAGAAGTTTTATAGCCGAGGTCAGCCGCAACGCTAAGAATTGAATCGCGAGTGATGCCAGGCAACAAAGTGCCAGTTAATTTTGGAGTTACAACAGTTGCATCAGCTCCTTTACCTTTAACAAAGTAAAGATTCATGCCGCCCATCTCTTCGACCCATTTGCGTTCAACCGCATCGATCCAAACAACTTGATCGCAACCTTGTGCAGCGGCTGCTTTCTGTGCCACGAGTGAAGCTGCATAGTTGCCACCACATTTAGCTTCACCGGTTCCGCCAAGAGCGGCGCGAACATATTCAGTCGAGATCCAAACGCTAACTGCCTTTGATGGATCAAAGTAAGCACCGACAGGTGTTGCGATAAGTAAGTAAGTAGCCTTATTTGATGGGCGCACACCAAGACCAACTTCAGTTGCAATCATGAATGGGCGCAAATAAAGCGCTTCGCCGATCTTGCCCGGAACCCAGCCAGCATCAGTCTTTACTAGCTCTTCGACCGTCTTAATAAAAAGATCAATCGGCATTTCAGGCAGCGCTAAACGATTAGCGCTACGAGCGAAACGAAGTGCATTGGCATCAGGGCGAAACAGCGATACACCACCATCGGGTTGGCGATATGCCTTCATGCCTTCGAAAATCTCTTGGCCGTAATGAAACACCGCTGTTGCTGGATCTAGCGAAAGTGGGCCGTAAGGAATTAGCTCTGGTTCATCCCAACCAGTTGCTTCATTCCATTCGCAAATAACCATATGGTCGGTGTAGTACTTACCAAACCCTGGGTTTGCAATCTTTTCAGCGCGATCAGCTTCAGATACAGCAGTAGTTGAAAGACGATACTTCATTGCAATTTCCCTTCTTAGCCTATGCAGTCAGCAATGCAAGTAGTGCATCGCCTACTTCTGTAGTAGAACGCTTCTTATCTCCACGGTTAAGTAGATCTTGCGCAACGGCTTTCTCAACTTCGCGAGCAGCATCACTTAGACCCATGTGATCAAGCAGCATCGCAACTGACATAACTGTGGCAGTTGGATCAGCTAAATTCTTGCCCGCAATATCAGGTGCTGAACCGTGTACTGGTTCGAACATTGATGGGAATTTTCCAGTCGGGTTGATATTTCCAGATGCAGCCAGGCCAATACCGCCACAGATAGCAGCAGCGATGTCGGTCAGAATGTCACCGAAAAGGTTATCTGTTACAACCACATCGAAACGTTCTGGGTTTGTCACAAAGAACATTGATGCCGCATCTACGTGCAGATACTCAGTTGTAATTTCTGGAAACTCTTTAGCAACTTCATTGAAAGTGCGAGTCCATAAACCACCAGCACGGGTAAGCACATTGTTCTTATGAATCAGCGCTAACTTCTTGCGTTCGCGCTTGCTCGCACGAGCGAAGGCGTCGCGGATAACGCGCTCTGCGCCACGGCGAGTATTAAGTGATTCTTCGGTTGCAATCTCATTTTCAGTGCCTTCAGCAAGTACGCCGCCAGCGCCAACATATGGGCCTTCGGTGCCTTCGCGAACCACAATGAAATCAATCGGCGCTTTAGTGGCAAGTGGGCCAGTAACTCCTGGCATCAACTTGGCAGGGCGCAAATTAATGTAGTGATCGAATGCGAAGCGAAGTTTTAACAGTAAACCACGCTCGAGAACTCCGCTCGGAACAGTTGGATCGCCCACTGCGCCTAACAAAATCACATCAGACTTAGCTAGATCAGCCAAAGTCGCATCAGGCAAGACTTCGCCTGTGCGATGCCAGTAAGCAGCGCCAAGATCGTAAGAAGTCTTACTAAATGTTGCGCCGTGTTTTGCAGCAACGCAATCTAGAACTCGAAGTCCTTGTGCAACTACTTCTGGCCCAATGCCATCGCCTGCGATA
Organism: Candidatus Planktophila sp.; assembly: GCA_044374325.1. Classification (GTDB taxonomy): domain Bacteria; phylum Actinomycetota; class Actinomycetes; order Nanopelagicales; family Nanopelagicaceae; genus Planktophila. Next base: position 12,849 of record JBILOR010000010.1, on the reverse strand, counting down.
ACCGCTAAGTTGAAATGCGCCATTAATTCACCAACGTCACAGAACGAACAGAACCAGCGCCAGTCTCTTTAGCAACGGCTGCAATTAATTCATCGCTTACTGGTGAATCAACGGTAATAGCCATTAGCGCTTCTCCCCCAGCCGAATCACGAGAAACTTGCATACCTGCGATATTAATTTTAGCGGTGCCGAGAATGTTTCCAACTGCGCCAACGATGCCTGGGCGATCTGAGTAGCGGAGGAATAACATATTTTCAGTTGGTGGTAGATCAAGATCGAATTGATCAACTGCAATGATCTTTTCAACTTTGCGAATCCCCATCAAAGTTCCATCAACTTTTAGCGATTTACCGTTGCTTAGTGAACAGTGCAACGAAATCATGCTGCGGTACTCTGGGCTTTCGGCATCAGTTGTGACTGAAGAAGTAATTCCGCGCTCGGCTGCAATGCCAGGTGCGTTTACGTAAGTCACATCTTCAGAACCAATTGCAGTTAGTGCACCCTTCAGTGCACTGATTGCTAATACTGATGAATCGTGGCCTGAGATATCTCCGCGCACGGTGATCTCCATTGAAACTGGAAGTTCACCAGCGATACCAGCTGCGATCTGTGCCATCTTTTCAACAAGTGGCAAAGATGGGCGAATATCCTCATGAATAGCGCCACCTTTAACGTTTACCGCATCAGGAACGAGCTCGCCGGCCAGCGCTTTACGCACTGAAACAGCTACTGCAATACCCGCACGCTCTTGAGCTTCATCAGTTGATGCGCCTAAGTGAGGTGTGGCAACTACTTGGTCAAGAGTAAATAGTGGTGAATCAGTGCAAGGTTCAGTTGCAAATACATCAAGGCCAGCACCTGCAACGCGACCTTCAGTGATTGCATCAAATAGTGCCGCCTCATCAAGAACGCCGCCACGAGCAGCATTGATGATGCGAACAGATGGCTTAACTTTCTTTAGCGCTTCAACACCAATTAAGTTGGCAGTCTCTTTAGTCTTTGGCAAGTGAATCGTAATGAAATCACTAGCCGCCAATAGATCATCAAGCTCCATAAGCGTTACGCCAAGTTGGGCAGCACGTGCTGGTTGCAGATATGGATCATAAGCAACGACGTTCATGCCAAATGCCTGCATGCGATGTGCTACTAGTTGACCAATGCGACCAAAGCCAACGATGCCAAGAGTTTTTTCAAATAACTCAGCGCCGGTGTACTTAGAACGTGCCCACTTGCCATTGCGAAGTGCAGCGTGAGCTGGCGAAACAAAACGAGCAGATGCCAAAATTAGCGCAATTGCTAACTCGGCAGCTGAAACGATATTTGAAGTTGGCGCATTAACAACCATGACACCTGCAGCAGTTGATGCTGGGATATCTACGTTATCTAAACCAACACCAGCGCGTGCAATAACTTTCAGACCTTTAGCAGCAGCAATTGCTTCAGCATCCATTTTGGTTGCAGAGCGAATCAAAACCGCATCCACGCCAGCAGCTAACGCCGGAAGTAGTTCGGCTCGGTTTGCGCCGTCACAATGACGAACTTCAAAATCGGGACCAAGCGCTTCGAGAGTTGCTGGGCTTAACTCTTCAGCAATTAATACAACAGGTTTAGCCACGTGATGCGCTGCCTTCTTTGTAATCATCGTTGCCAGATTGCTTCATCCAGCTAAACATCTTGCGAAGTTCGCGACCAACGGCCTCGATTGGGTGGGTCTCACCCTTAGCGCGAAGTGCCTTAAATTCAGGGGCGCCAGCTTCTTGATCATCAATGAAGCGCTTAGCAAAAGCACCGTTTTGGATATCAGCTAGAACTGCCTGCATGTTTGCCTTAACGCTTGGATCGATAACGCGTGGGCCAGAAACATAGTCACCGAATTCAGCGGTATCAGAAACGGACCAGCGCTGCTTCGCGATTCCGCCTTCGTACATCAAGTCAACAATCAACTTAAGTTCGTGCAGACATTCAAAGTAGGCAACTTCTGGCTGGTAACCAGCTTCTGTTAAAACTTCAAAACCATACATAACTAGTTGTGATGCGCCACCACAAAGAACTGACTGCTCACCGAATAGATCTGTTTCGGTTTCTTCAGTAAAGGTAGTCAAGATACCGCCGGCGCGAAGTCCACCGATTGCCTTGGCGTATGAAAGTGTTAGTGGCCATGCATTGCCAGTTGAATCTTGCTCAACTGCCACGATTACTGGAACTCCACGACCCGCTGCGTACTCACGACGTACGAGGTGACCTGGGCCTTTTGGCGCAACCATACAAACATCAACTGATGCCGATGGCTTGATATAACCGAAACGAATGTTGAAACCATGACCGAAGAACAACGCATCGCCATCTTTTAGGTTAGGCAAGATTGAATCGGTGTAGATATGGCGCTGCAAGTGATCTGGCGCCAAGATCATGATGACCGTTGCTTCCTTAACTGCCTCAGCAACACTTGTTACACGAAGACCTTCTTGCTCAGCCTTTGCACGAGATGGTGAACCCTCTTTTAGACCAACGCGCACATCGACACCGCTGTCGCGCAGGTTAAGCGCGTGTGCATGTCCTTGTGAACCGTAACCAATGATCGCAACTTTGCGTCCTTGAATAATCGATAGATCGGCATCTTCTTCGTGATACATAGTTGCCATTTGGTCGTGCTCCTTATTTTCTATTGGTTTTTCGGTTAGTGGTTGGTTGGTAATTAATTCTGGTAATCAGGTTGGGTATCGTGGACTTCTGGAGCCTCTGCAGGCTTGATTTCCTTGATTGATATGACGTTAATCAATTTATCGAGCTGTGCGATAACTTGCTCAAGGGCATGGCCCTCAACGCTAACGACGATATCCATCTGGGAAACTTCTGGGTTGGCAGTTGGTCCAACAGTTAAGCGTTCGATGTTGTAAGCACGGCGTGAGAAAAGACCGGCCACGCGAGCAAGAACACCAGGTGAGTTTTCAACTAAAACTTCGAGGGTATGTTGGGCCATTTTATAACTCCTGTGAATCCCAGTCAGGCGCAGTTTCGCGCGCGATCATGATGTCATCGTTTGAAGTTCCGGCCGCAACCATTGGCCACACCATTGCATCGCGATGAACTCGGAAATCAACAACTACTGGTTGATCATTAATGCTCATTGCTTTTTCAATCGTGGCATCAACATCTTCTGGACGCTCACAGCTCAAACCTACGCAGCCCATTGCTTCAGCCAACATTGGGAAATTTGGCACGCGCTTAGATTCAAGGCTGGTATTTGAATAGCGACCTTCGTAGAACAACGTCTGCCATTGGCGAACCATGCCGAGGCTTTCGTTATTAATGATCGCGATTTTCACCGGAATATTATTCAATGCGCAAGTTACTAACTCTTGATTAGTCATCTGGAAACAACCATCACCATCGATTGCCCATACGGTGGTATCTGGCGCGCCAACTTTGGCACCCATTGCAGCAGGGACTGCATAACCCATCGTGCCTAGACCACCAGAGTTGAGCCAAGTGCGTGGATTTTCATAAGAGATAAATTGAGCAGCCCACATCTGATGTTGGCCAACGCCTGAGGTAAAGATTGCATTTGGCCCTGAAATTTTTCCGAGTCGCTCGATTACATACTGCGGTGAAAGTGAACCATCGGAAGGTTGGTCATAACCAAGTGGATATGAACTCTTTAGTGAATTCATCTGTCGTAACCATGCGCTCAAATCTGGTTGGTTCTTGGCAAGTGCGGCCTTGAGCGCAGGGATCAACGCTTGCAACGTGTGCTTAACATCGCCAATAACTGGCACATCAGCAAAGCGGTTCTTATGGATTTCAGCTGGGTCTACATCGCAGTGAATTACTTTGGCATTAACTGCAAAAGTTGAGAGCTTGCCGGTAACGCGATCGTCAAAGCGTGCACCTAAGGTAATTAACAGATCTGCTTTCTGTAGTGCAGTTACTGCTGCAACAGTTCCGTGCATTCCAGGCATGCCTAAATGCAATGGGTGGCTGTCTGGGAAAGCACCGCGTGCCATAAGCGTTGTTACAACAGGTGCGCCAAGTAAATTAGCAATTTCTAATAGTTCGCGATGAGCATCGGCTTTGATTACGCCACCGCCCACATAAAAAACTGGTTTGCTTGATTGCGTAATTAACGCAGCTGCATCTGCAATTGCTTGTGCATTTGGTTCAAGTCTTGGCTGGTAACCTTTTAAATTAACTGAAGTTGGATAATTAAATTCAGTCATCTTTTGTAGTGCGTCTTTTGCAATATCAACTAGAACTGGACCCGGGCGACCAGTACTTGCAATGTGAAATGCCTCAGCGATTGCGCGCGGAATATCAGCTGGGTCGGTAACTAAATAATTATGTTTTGCAAATGGCATCGTGATGCCACGAATATCTGCTTCCTGAAATGCATCAGTTCCGATAGCAAGGGAAGGAACTTGACCAGTGATTGCAACAACTGGAACTGAATCCATTGCAGCATCTGCAAGTGGGGTAACTAAGTTAGTAGCACCAGGCCCAGAGGTTGCGATACAAACACCAACGCGACCAGTAACTTGGGCATAACCCGTTGCAGCATGACCTGCACCTTGTTCGTGGCGAACCAAGATATGGCGAATTTTAGAATCAAAGATCGGATCGTAAGCCGGCAAGATTGCGCCGCCCGGAATACCAAACATGACATCGACGCCAGCTGCTTCCAAGCTGTTGACTAGGCTCTGGGCTCCAGTTACTTGACTCATCTTCGTTACTCCTTTCGCTCTCTTTACTCTTCTAGGTCAGCGTTAAACGGTTAAATGAAAAAACCCTCAGTTTCAACTGAGGGTAGCGCGCGATCGATGTTGCTAGATCGCACGCTTTCGGATCACCACTGATGAACGCATGCCCATATTCTCCAACGAGTGTGGGCATGAGTCAACCCCTGAGATCGCCATCTCAAATTATGAGAGGGTCTGCTGGGTCACAGTTTTAGTCGCAGACCGCGCCTTTAGATGCAGAGCCAACCAGCTTGGAGTACTTCGCCAGAACACCGCGGGTGTACTTATGTGGAAGTGGCTTAAAGCCTTTGCGACGTTCGGCAAGTTCGGCCTCATCAACTAGTAGATCTAACTGACGAGTAACAGTGTTGATGCGCACTCGGTCACCATCTTTAATGAAAGCTATCGGACCACCATCTACTGCTTCAGGTGAAACGTGGCCAACGCATAATCCAGTCGATCCACCTGAAAAGCGACCATCAGTTAAAAGCAGAGTTGATTTACCAAGACCGGCGCCTTTAATCGCACCAGTGATCATTAGCATTTCGCGCATTCCGGGACCACCCTTTGGTCCTTCGTAACGAATCACAACAACATCGCCGGCTTGAATCGTGCCATCTTCAAGAGCATCCATTGCGGCTTGTTCGCGTTCGAAAACTCGCGCTGGTCCTTCGAATTCTTCGATATCGATACCGGCTGTTTTACAAACCGCGCCTTCAGGAGCAAGTGAGCCTTTAAGAATTGTGATGCCGCCACCGAGCGACATTGGTTTTGATGTTGCACGCAGAATTTCACCATCTGGATCTGGCGGTGAAATTTCAGCCAAGTTTTCAGCCATGGTTTTTCCGGTAACAGTTAGCACGTCACCATGCAGCAAACCAGCATCAAGTAACGCTTTGAGAACTACTGGGACTCCCCCGACTTTATCCATGTCAGACATAACAAAGCGGCCGAATGGTTTTAGATCACCAAGTAGCGGCACCTTTGATCCAATGCGATGGAAATCGTCCATTTCGAGATCAACATCTGCTTCATGTGCAATTGCAAGTAGGTGCAATACCGCATTGGTAGAGCCACCTAGTGCCATCAACATTGTGATTGCATTTTCAAAGGCTTTTTTACTCAAAATATCGCGCGTCGTAATTCCTTGACGAATCAACTCAACAACTGCGGCGCCAGATTTAACTGCGAATGCATCGCGACGACGATCAACCGCCGGAGGCGCTGCTGACCCTGGTAGTGATAAACCAATTGCTTCACCAATTGAAGCCATGGTGTTAGCTGTATACATACCGCCGCAAGCGCCTTCGCCTGGACAGATTGCGCGTTCAATATGATCGACTTGATCTTGTGAAATCAAACCACGAGCACATGCACCCACTGCTTCGAAAGCATCGATGATCGTTACATCTTTGCCATCTACTTGTCCCGGCAGAGTTGAACCGGCATAAACAAATACTGATGCCACATCGATACGTGCAGCTGCCATCATCATGCCGGGTAATGATTTATCGCAACCAGCAAATGTGACCATGCCATCAAGACGTTCTGCTTGCATAACTGTTTCAACTGAGTCAGCAATCACTTCGCGAGAAACAAGCGAGAAGTGCATTCCCTCGTGGCCCATCGAAATTCCGTCAGAGACCGAAATAGTTCCGAATTGCATAGGGAAACCACCAGCATCGATTACACCTTGACGTGAAGCTTTAGCCAAACGATCAAGCGAAAGATTGCAAGGAGTGATTTCATTCCAAGATGAGGCGATACCGATCTGTGGCTTCACCCAATCTTCATCACCCATTCCAACTGCGCGAAGCATTCCTCGCGCAGGCGCACGCTCTAAGCCATCAGTAACGAGTCCGGAACGTGGTTTCATCTTCGACATGCGATAATTCTAACCTGTAAGTAGCTAATCAATAGCCTTAAATAAATGTTCCGAACTGGAGATTTCCTTGTCCGCCTTAAAAAATACTGAGTCCAAACTTGATCCAACTAGATGGCGCACGTTGTTTGTAGTCGCAATTTCCCAATTGATGCTGGTCCTAGATGGCTCAATTATGAACATCGCGATCCCAAGTGCCAAGATCGAACTGGGAATCACTGATGCTAATCAACAATGGATTATTACTGCATACACCTTGGCGTTCGGTTCACTTCTTCTGCTCGGCGGTCGTATTGGTGACTTCATGGGTCGCAAGCGAATTTTCATCATTGGCCTTCTAGGTTTCGCTGGCGCATCCGCTCTCGGCGGAATTGCAACTAATCAAGAGCTGCTTTTCGCTGCGCGTGCACTGCAAGGTGTATTTGGTGCACTGCTTGCCCCCGCCGCACTTGCAATCATCTCGGTCACTTTTACAGTGCCGAGCGAGCGAGCAAAAGCTTTTGGCGTCTTTGGCGCAATTTCCGGTGGTGGCGCAGCGATCGGATTAATTGTTGGTGGCGCACTAACTGAGTACTTCTCATGGCGCTGGTGTCTTGGTGTAAATACACCAATCGCAATTTTGGCCGCACTGTTGGCCGCAAAATATGTGCACGAATCAAAAGCCGAGGGCGATCACACCTACGACATTCCAGGAGTTATTACTGCAACTGCGGGACTATTCGCACTTACTTATGGATTCAATGAGGCAGCTCGGGCGGGTTGGACAAATTCAATTACGCTGACATTCTTTGCCACAGCCGCAGTGCTGTTAATTGCTTTCGTCGTAATTGAATCAAAGGTTGCAAACCCACTTATGCCTCTTCGGGTAATTACAGAACGTAACCGCGGCGGCTCATATCTTGGTTCGCTCATTGTTGGTGCTGGACTTTTCTCTATGTTCCTTTTCTTAGGTCTCTACCTACAGGTTATTCTCGGATACACACCGCTACGTTCCGGTTTTGCATTCATTCCGTTCTCATTCGGAATCATTATTTTTGCTGGTGTTGCTTCGCAACTCTTACCTAAAGTTGGCCCTAAGCCACTAATGGTCCCTGGCCTAATTTTTGCTGGCATTGGTCTTTTGATGCTCACGCGAATCACCCCTGAAACAGGCTATGCAACACATGTATTGCCATCATTACTCATAATGAGCTCTGGCATAGCTTTGGTATTTATTCCGCTGACATCAACTTCACTACATGGAGTTTCTGGACGCGACACTGGAGTTGCGAGTGCAATGGTTAACACATCTCAGCAAATTGGTGGTTCTCTGGGTGTTGCGCTTCTAAATACCATCGCCGCAACTGCCACAACCTCTTACGCTGCAACTCATACTGAACTAGGAAAGTTGGTTCAACCATTTGCTGTGACACATGGGTTTACCGTTGCTTTCAAGGTGAGCGCGGCTCTGCTATTTGCTGGCGCTCTAGTGCTTTTCTTCTTTATTAATGTTGGAAAAGACTCACTTGTTGAAACAGATGGCGCAGCAGTCGGGCACTAATTGCTAATTAATTAAGGTTGACCCCAGACTATTGACCCCAAATTACTGACCCCAAATTACTGACCAAGGTGGCCAAGTAGAAGCTCTCGTACGCGAGCGGCATCTGCTTGGCCCTTTGTCTCTTTCATAACCGCGCCAATTAAAGCGCCAGCTGCAGGCAAGTGACCGTTGCGAACTTTCTCAGCAGTTTCAGTTTGTTCAGCACAAACTTTCTCAATTGCCGCCATCAGTGCGCCATCATCATTAACAACTTTGATACCGCGCTTAGCCACAACTTCAGCAGGTGTTCCCTCTCCCGCAATGACACCTTCAACAACTTGTCGTGCAAGCTTGTCGGTTAGCTCGCCCTTTTCAACCAGGGCCACAATTGCTGCAACATCAGTTGGCGTGATTGCGAGATCTGCAATTGCAGTATCGCGTTCGTTAGCCAGACGTGAGATCTCGCCTAGCCACCAAGAGCGAGCTTTAGTTGGATCTGCGCCAAGTGCCACAGTTGCTTCGACAATGCCAAGTACATCGGCATTAATCATTGCTTCCATCTCTTTTGCCGGCACGTTCCAAGCTTCTTGTAAACGTTTGCGATGTAATGATGGACGCTCTGGGATTCCAGCGCGAAGTTCTTCAATCCAAGCCGCATCAGGTGCAACCGGAACTAGATCTGGCTCTGGGAAATAACGGTAATCCTCGGCTTGTTCTTTCGAGCGGCCTGAGCGAGTCAAACCAGTATCTTCTTGGAAGTGACGAGTTTCTTGAACTACGCGCTCGCCTTTGTTTAATAGTTCAGCATGGCGAATCATTTCGCCACGAACTGCGCGCTCGACGGAACGTAGCGAGTTAACGTTTTTCGTTTCAGAGCGAGTACCCAAAACATCAGAACCAATTAGACGTAGTGAAACGTTGGCGTCGCAACGAAGTGAGCCTTGTTCCATCTTCACATCTGATACGCCCAGGCCGCGCAAAATATCGCGCAGTTCGCTTACATAAGCCTTGGCAACTTCTGGTGCGTATTTGCCGGTTCCCGGAACAATCTTGGTAACGATTTCAACTAATGGAATACCAGCACGGTTGTAATCAAGCAGTGAGTAATCAGCACCATGGATACGACCAGTTGCGCCACCTACGTGAAGTGATTTACCGGTGTCTTCTTCCATGTGTACGCGCTCTACTTCAACGCGGAATTGCTTTGGGCCTTCATCAGTTTGAATCTCAACATCAACATAGCCATCAACGCAGATTGGCTCGTCATATTGCGAGATCTGGAAGTTCTTAGGCATATCTGGGTAGAAGTAATTCTTGCGAGCAAAGCGACTAAACGGTGCGATTGAACAGTTAAGCGCAAGACCGATCTTTATCGTTGATTCGATCGCTTTTTCATTAACCGTTGGCAGTGCACCAGGCAGAGCTAAACAAACTGGGCAAGTTTGGGTATTTGGTTCGGCGCCGAAAATCGTGCTGCAACCGCAGAACATCTTGGAATTTGTATTTAGTTCAACGTGAACTTCAAGGCCGAGTACTGGTTCGTACTTTGCTACAACATCATCGTAGGTAAGGCTCACTTGGCACCTCCCATAATTGGTGCTTTATCCAGTAAAGGTGCGCCCCACTTACTTAGTAGCGCTGCTTCAAGAGCTGCGCCAACTGAGTACATTCGCTCATCTTTCATAACTGGTGACATAATCTGGAAACCAACAGGTAGGCCATCTTCATCAGCTAAACCTGAAGGTAGTGACATGCCGCCAATACCTGCCATGTTTACTGGAATAGTTGCAATGTCATTTAGATACATCGCAAGTGGATCATTGGCTTTCTCGCCGATTTTAAAAGCTGTAGTTGGGCAAGTTGGTGAAACCAAAACATCGGCCTTGGCAAATGCGTTAGTGAAATCTTGCGTGATCAAGGTACGAACCTTTTGCGCGCTACCGTAATAAGCATCGTAGTATCCGGATGAAAGTGCGTAAGTACCCAAAATAATGCGGCGCTTAACTTCTTTTCCGAAACCAACTTCGCGAGTTAAGTTCATAACTGATTCAGCAGATGCACCATCGACATCGCCAACACGTAGGCCATAACGCATCGCGTCAAAGCGCGCGAGGTTTGATGAACATTCAGATGGAGCAATTAAGTAGTAGGCAGCAAGTGCGTATTCAAAGTTTGGTGCTGATACTTCAACAATTTCAGCGCCAGCTTTTGCTAATAGTTCAAGGGACTCTTCGAAGCGAGCGCGAACGCCGGCTTGATAACCATCGCCATTTAACTCTTTAACGACACCGATCTTCATGCCCTTTACATCGCCAGATTTAGCTGCGGCGACAACTTGTGGCACTGGTGCATTAATGCTCGTGGAATCTTTTGGATCATGCCCAGCGATTGCTTCGTGCAATAGCGCAGCATCTAGAACTGTGCGTGCGCAAGGACCCGCTTGATCAAGTGAAGATGAGAACGCAACTAGACCAAAACGAGAAACCCCACCGTAAGTTGGTTTAACTCCGACAGTGCCAGTAACTGCTGCCGGTTGGCGAATAGATCCGCCAGTATCAGTACCAATAGCAAGTGGAGCTTCGAAAGCAGCAAGGGCTGCAGAAGAACCGCCACCAGAACCACCCGGAATACGCGTTAGATCCCATGGATTATGCGTTGGACCGTAAGCTGAATTTTCAGTCGATGAACCCATTGCGAATTCATCCATGTTGGTCTTACCTAAAATAACAATGTCATTCTTCTTTAAGTTTGCCACAACTGTTGAGTCATACGGTGGGCGCCAACCTTCAAGAATCTTTGAACCACAAGTTGTAGGAATTCCTTTTTGCGCCATAACATCTTTAAGGGCAAGTGGAACTCCGGCTAGTGGCGAAAGTTTTTCACCCTTTGCGCGCTTCGCATCGATAGCTGCGGCTTGAGCAAGTGCGCCTTCGGTATCAACATATAAGAAAGCATGAACATCGGCATCGACACTTGCGATGCGATCAAGATGTGCTTGAGTCAGCGCAACTGAAGTTACTTCGCCGGCAACAAGTTTGGCTGCCATCTCGGCAGCAGTTGAGCGAATCACTCTTCACCCAAAATCTGAGGCACGCGGAAACGTTGTTCTTCTTGCGCAGGTGCGCCAGAAAGTGCTTCTTCGGGAGTCAGGCTTGGCACAACTACATCTGCGCGAAAGACATTGCGAAGTGGCAGTGGGTGTGATGTAGCTTCGACATCAGCGCCAGCGACTTCTTGCACACGAGCAACTGCATCGAGAATGACGGTGAACTCATTTGATAGAGCAACTAGCTCTTCTTCACTCATTTCAATGCGGGCTAAGCCGGCAAGTTTTGCGACATCGTCGCGAGATAACGAACTCATGGGGCCAATCTTAATGGGCTATTACTGGCGGATTTGACCGTCGCCAGTGACGATCCAGGTGGTTGTAGTCATAGCTTCTAGACCCATTGGGCCACGGGCATGAAGTTTCTGATTGCTGATTCCGATTTCAGCGCCAAAGCCCATCTGTTCGCCATCGGTAAAACGAGTACTGGTATTAATCATGACTGCGGCGCAATCTGAGAGTGCGATGAATCGCTGCACCGCCGCATCTGATTCGGAAACAATTGATTCGGTGTGCTGGGTACCGTATTTAGCGATGTGGTCAGCAGCTGCGTCAACGCTAGCCACTACCCCAACATTCATCTCGAGAATGCCGTATTCGGTTGACCAATTTTCTTCAGTGGCCAAAGTTGCTGGAATCTTTAGTTCGTTTGAAACTGCTAGCGCTTTAGCATCGACATTTAATTTAACGCCAGCATCATGCAAAGCCTGCAGAGCTGTTGGCAAGAAAGTGGCAGCAACAGATTCGTGAACCAACAGAGTCTCAGCCGCATTGCAAACACTTGGACGATGGCACTTTGAGTTAATCAAAATTGGAAGTGCTTTAGCGAGGTCGGCAAACTCGTCGACATAGACATGGCAGACACCAGCGCCAGTTTCAATAGTTGGCACGCTGGATTCATCAACCACCATGCGAATTAGTGCCGCACTTCCGCGCGGAATAACTAGATCCACTTTGCCGCGAGCATTTAGCAAAGCTTTAACAGTATCGCGATCATCAGATGGAACTAGTTGCAGCACATCTGGCGAAATCTTGGTTTTAGCTAGCGCTCCGCGCATTACCTCGAGCAAAATCGCGTTGCTACTTGCCGCCGTTGATGACCCACGCAACAACGCAGCATTTCCGGACATCAATAAAATCACCGCGGCATCAACGGTCACATTTGGGCGAGCTTCGTAAACCATACCGATTACGCCAAATGGAACGGAGATCTGCTTTAGATGAAGCCCATTTGGCAAAGTGCGTTCGCGCAATACATTTCCGAGTGGATCTTCAAGCGCTGCTACTTGGCGCGCACCATTTGCAATACCTTTAATGCGCTCAGCATTGAGCAGTAAACGATCTTGTAATTGTGGATGCATTCCCTCGGCAATGCCGCGATCAATATCTACTTTGTTTGCCGCCAGAATATCGGCGCTACGAGATTCAATCTCATCAGCAATCGCATTAAGTGCTGCTGCGCGCTGCGCACCAGTGGCCACAGTTAACGTGCGAGCTGCGGCGCGAGCTAGATCAGCTAACGCAGCAACAGTTGTAGTGGCACTCATAGCTAAAGCCTACAGAAGTACCAGGTCGTCGCGATGTACTAATTCGCGTTCGTACTCTGGCC
>JBILOR010000009.1:0-18994 GCA_044374325.1 Candidatus Planktophila sp. | reverse complement strand
CTGGAAAATATGAAGAAGCCCGCATTGTTTTCAATCAGCTGGCCGAATTGGGTATTTCTATCGATAAAGTCACTGCCGACTTAGAAACAGATGGCGTTAAGAAATTTGCAGATGCCTGGAACGAACTCCTGGCCAGCGTTAAAGGAGTAATGGGTTAGTGTTAAAGATAACTGGTGAAAAAGTTGGCAACATCGATCGCAACAGTGCTCTTTATAAAAAGATCGCCGCAGTAAATCCACGGCTAGCTGCTAAAGATTCAACTATCTGGGGTGCTGCGGCTGAAGCTGAAGCTAGTGTTCGTCTCAATTGGATTGATGCGCCCGAGAGTTCTCGCGAACTACTGCCTCAGCTTGATGCCATAAGCGCTAAATTCCGAAACCACACCCGAGTTGTACTGTGTGGAATGGGTGGCTCTTCATTAGCACCTGAGGTAATTGCAGCGACATATCGCAAAGAGTTATTTGTCCTTGATTCAACTGATCCGGTTTACATTCATCATGCCCTGACTGGAGATCTTCGAGAGACCGTCGTTGTGGTTGGTTCAAAGTCGGGTTCAACCATTGAGACTGCGTCGCAACGAGCTTTATTTGCTGAAGCTTTCCGCACCTTAGATTTAAATCCGGTAGATCACATGGTCATCGTTACTGACCCTGATTCACCGCTAGATAAAAGTGCTCGTGCCGATGGTTACACCGTAGTTAACGCTGACCCGAACGTAGGCGGACGTTTTAGCGCTCTCACCGCATTTGGTTTAGTACCTGCTGCCTTAATCGGCGTGGACGCTTCGATTTTGCTCGATGCAGCATCTGATGCGAAGGCGCAAATAGTTTCGTCAGAGATTGCTATTGATATTGCTTATCTAATTAGCAGCGCTGGACAATATTTAACTTATTGCGATTCCGTTGCTATTCCTGGACTATCTGATTGGATTGAACAACTAGTAGCCGAATCAACTGGTAAGAATGAAGTTGGTCGTTTGCCTGTAGTAATTGAGAACCCAGCGGCTGCAGCTGGCGGTGAAGCGTTTAGCATTGCATTTAGTGGGGCTGCCGATTTGGTCATAACTGGCGAACTAGGCGAACAGTTCTTCCTTTGGGAATGGGTAACGGCTTTAGTGGGCGCAGCTCTTGAAATTGATCCCTTTAATCAACCGAATGTAACTGAAGCTAAAGAAGCAACTAGCGCGCTCTTAAGTGAGTGGAATGGTGTGCTTCCAGAATTCACAGCTGATGCCGTCGATGGCGCCGTAGAAATATTTGGTGCGAGTTCAGACTTAACTTCTGCACTTCGCAACTTCATTAACGAAATCCCAGCTGGTGGTTATGTAGCAGTTATGGCATATCTAGATCGCAGCGGTGACTGTGACTTAGCAAAATTACGCGAAATCATTGCGCGCAAATCTAATCGACCAGTTACTTTCGGTTGGGGGCCACGTTTCTTACACTCCACTGGACAGTTCCATAAAGGTGGCCAACAAAACGGAGCTTTCTTGCAGATCACTGGCGTAACAAATGGCGATGTAGTAATCCCCGGACAGAGTTACGGGTTTAAGACATTGATTATGGCTCAAGCACTTGGTGATCTACGAGCTCTTGCCAAAAGAAAATACCCGCTGCTGCGATTACATTTAAGTGATCGTAGTGCGGGTATTGCTCAACTGCTAAAAGCCGCCGAAGCGCTTTAATTATTCGTCATCATCTCCGTGTAGCTTGCGCAAAGCATCAGCCAAAATCTTTTCGCCTTCAGCTTCACTGCGACGCTCTTTTACGTAAGCCAAGTGAGTCTTATATGGCTCATTCTTAATTGCCGAAGGTGGATTGTTCTTATCTAAACCTGCTGGCAAACCACACTTTGGGCAATCCCACTCAGCTGGAATCTCGACGCCTTCACCTTTAGCAAAAGATGGCTTTACTTCGTGGCCTTTGCCACACCAATATGAAACATAGAAACGCTCAATTGATTCACCGCGCTCGGCTTCGCCCATTGGGCCAGCACCGACACGACTTCCGCGAATTGCACTACCCATACTGAGCTCCTTTAAAGAAAGTGAAAAATTAAATTAAGCGGACTTTAAAACAAGGCTTAGCGCAACTACGCCTGAGAACCAGAGGCCACCAACCACGATTGTGATGCGGTCTAGGTTCTTCTCAACTACTGAAGATCCGCCGAAGTTTGATGAAACGCCACCACCGAATAGATCGGAGAGTCCGCTGCCTTTGCCCTTGTGCAAGAGAACCAAGAGAATCATCAACACACTTGTGATGACCAGGATGATTGAAAGTGCGAGCTTCACGAATAGTTCTCCAACTTCGGTGGTGAGGTAAGGGCGTCATTCTACTTGACCAACGGCGCAACAAAGCAATTTAGGCGCAATAGAGCGCAATTTGGCCGTGGTTTAAGGCTATTCCCCGCGGTGGTAGCGGGCGATCTTAGCCAATTCTTCAGGATCAAGGCTGGCTCCACCGATTAGGGCACCGTCAACATCGTCCTTCTTCATTATCTCAGCGATATTTGCCGACTTAACTGAACCGCCGTAAAGGATGCGCATGTTATCTGCAATTTCTGGAGAACCAATTTTAGCAACTTCGGCACGGATCGCGGCACAAACTTCTTGCGCATCCTCTGGTGTTGCAGTCTTGCCAGTGCCGATTGCCCAGACTGGTTCGTAAGCAATCACAATCTTCTTTAACTCTGGTTTGGTGAACCCGGCTAGCCCAGCACGAACTTGCGCAAGTACATGTTCAACATGTGTACCGGCTTCGCGAATTGCAAGTTCTTCACCGCAACAGAAAATTGGGGTTAACTCATTTGCAAGAGCAGCCTTTATCTTCTTGTTAACAATCGCATCGCTCTCGTTGTGAATAGCGCGGCGCTCAGAGTGGCCGATGACTACAAATGTACAACCGAGCTTTGCCAACATCGAACCACTGATATCGCCAGTAAATGCGCCACTAGTTTCAGGAGAAAGATCTTGTGCGCCGTAAAGCAGACGCAAGCGATCGCCATCGATCAGAGTTTGAATAGACCGAATATCAGTAAATGGCGGAATGATTGCGACATCGACTGCGTCATAATCTTTATCGTCGAGGCTGTACACCAACTTCTGAGCAACTGCAATTGCCTCTAGGTGATTGAGGTTCATTTTCCAGTTACCGGCCATTAGTGGCTTACGCATTTTTATCCTCTTTCGAATTAGATTGCTTGAGCTAAATTACTTCAACAACTAGATAATTAAATACCGAGTGCAACCAGGCCAGGAAGTTCCTTGCCTTCTAGATACTCAAGTGAGGCGCCGCCGCCAGTTGAGATGTACCCAAAATCGCTATCGGCAAAACCTAGTGCACGCACGGCAGCCGCGGAGTCTCCCCCGCCAACTACGCATAGGCCAGAAACTTTCGTGAGCGCGCTGGCAACTTCTTTAGTGCCACCCGCAAAAGCTGCGAATTCAAAAACACCCATTGGGCCGTTCCAGAAAACAGTTTTGCAACCAGTAATCGCTTTTGCAAAAGCCGCCGCAGTTTCAGGGCCAATATCAAGACCCATTTGATCAGCTGGAATTGCATCAGCACTCACTAGTGTTGCAGGTGAGTCAGCTGCAAATGCTGGCGCTACCAATATGTCGGTTGGCAGCAAGAGTTCAACGCCATTGGCTTTTGCGCGCTCAAGTAACTCTTTAACTGTCGGAATTAAATCGACTTCAACCAGTGAGGTGCCGATTTCTTTTCCTTGGGCTGCCAAGAATGTAAAGAGCATGCCACCACCAATTGCGATGACATTAACTTTTTCGAGCAAATTAGCGATTACGCCAATCTTGTCAGAAACTTTTGCCCCACCTAGAACTACGCCATATGGACGATCTGGGTTTTGCGTTAACTTCTTAAGAACTTCAACTTCAGCACTAACTAAATAACCAGCTGCGTTAGGCAACAACTTAGGTAAGTCATAGACCGAGGCATGTTTGCGGTGAACTGCGCCGAAACCATCGCCGACATATGCATCGGCAAGTTTTGCGAGTTCGTTAGCTAGCGCTGCGCGCTCGCTTTCTTCTTTGCTCGTCTCGGCTGCGCTAAATCGAATATTCTCTAGCAATAAAATTTCACCTGGAATAAGTGAATTAGCCGCAGCCGTTACTTCAGGACCAGTAACCGCTGTAGCAAATTTAATCGGCATCCCGAGCAATTCACCTAAACGCTTAGCTACTGGAGCTAGCGAGAGTTCAGGCTTTGCTTCGCCTTTTGGTCGACCAAGGTGCGCCGCTATCACTAGCGATGCACCTTGATCTAACAAATATTGAATCGTCGGAAGCGATGCCTGGATGCGACCATCATCTTTAATGACGCCATCTTTCAATGGGACATTCAGGTCGCAGCGTAGGAATACCCGCTTTCCTTTGACTTCAAGCTCTTCGAGATGCGCCATAGGTTTTAGAGAGACTTGCCCACGTATGAGATTAGATCTACTAGACGGTTTGAGTAACCCCACTCGTTGTCATACCAACCAACAACCTTTACTTGGTTGCCAATTACCTTTGTAAGACCTGAATCGAAAATACAAGATGAAGGATCTGTAACGATATCTGAAGAAACAATTGGATCTTCGGTGTAAGACAGGTAGCCCTTTAGTGCGCCATTAGCTGCAGCCTTCATTGCGGCATTGATCTCGGCAGCTGTTGCTTCCTTAGCTAGTTCAACAGTTAGATCTGTTGCTGAACCAGTTGGAACTGGAACGCGCATTGCATAACCATCGAGCTTGCCCTTTAACTCTGGCAGAACCAAAGAAATTGCCTTTGCTGCACCAGTTGAAGTTGGGATCATGTTTGTTGCTGCTGCACGTGAACGACGAAGATCCTTGTGTGGGAAGTCCAAAATAACTTGGTCATTTGTGTAAGCATGAATTGTGGTCATTAGACCCTTAACAATGCCCCAGTTGTCATTTAGTACTTTAGCCATTGGAGCTAAACAGTTAGTTGTGCATGATGCATTTGAAATGATGTGATGATTTGCGGCGTCGTACTTCTCGTGGTTAACACCCATCACGATTGTTATGTCTTCATCAGTTGCAGGTGCTGAAATAATTACCTTCTTGGCACCAGCCGCGATGTGTTTTCCGGCATCAGCAGCCTTAGTGAAAATACCTGTTGACTCAACTACAACGGTTGCGCCAACGGCAGCCCATGGCAGATTTGCTGGGTCGCGCTCTGCAAAAACTTTAATGGTCTTGCCGCCGACTGTGATGGTGTCTTCGGTATGAGTAACTTCTAGACCTAATCGACCCAAGATTGAGTCGTACTTCAAAAGGTGAGCCAAAGTTGCATTGTCGGTTAGATCGTTTATGCCAACGATATTGATATTTGGATTCGTCAGTGCGGCGCGGAAAAAGTTACGTCCGATGCGGCCAAAGCCATTGATTCCAACATTAATCACGGTAAACCTCGCTTCTAGTGCGTGAATTCTTCAGATTTGAAGAAGATTATCTACTCACCACAGCGCTGGGGTACGCCCCAACCCTATCAAATAGGTTTCCTACTACTTAGTTCGCAGGGCTGAGGTAGCCCTCGCAAACCCGCTCAGCTAGATCAATCCTTGGTTAATTTAGAAGATCAGGTGAAAGTCCGGCCTCGGTATCTGGAATTCCCAGATCAGAAGCGCGCTTATCGGCCATTGCCAATAGGCGACGAATGCGGCCTGCAATTGCATCTTTAGTCATCGGCGGAACAGCGAGCGAACCTAATTCTTCAAGGCTGGCTTGGCCATGTTGAATGCGGAGCTCGCCGGCTTCCTTTAAATGATCTGGAATCTCTGGGCCCAAAATTTCCATGGCCCGAGCAACTCGAGCAGAGGCGGCAACTGCAGCACGGGCAGAACGGCGCAAGTTGGCATCATCGAAATTTGCTAAACGATTGGCAGTTGCTCGGACTTCGCGACGCATGCGTCGTTCTTCCCAAGCAAGTACTGACTCGTGTGCACCTAAACGAGTTAGCAAAACTCCAATTGCGTCTCCGTCGCGAATTACTACGCGATCAACTCCGCGTACCTCGCGAGCTTTTGCCACGATGCCTAACCGACGCGCAGCACCAACTAGCGCAAGGGCTGCCTCAGGACCTGGGCAAGTAATTTCTAACGAAGATGAGCGACCTGGTTCGGTTAGTGAACCGTGTGCAATAAATGCACCACGCCATGCTGCCTCGGCATCGCAGATGGCAGCCGAAACAACTTGTGGAGGCAAGCCACGTACTGGGCGACCATTGGCATCAACTAAACCAGTTTGGCGAGCAAGTGCATCGCCATCGGAATTAACGCGGACTACGTAACGAGATCCTTTGCGAATTCCGCTAGAAGAAAGAACGGCCAGATCGGATTCGTGACCGTAAATGTCAGCGATATCTTTGCGAAGTCGACGCGCACTTTGGGCGGTATCTAATTCAACTTCCACCACGATTTTGCCGGCTGCAATGTGTAGGCCGCCTGCGAAACGAAGTAGAGATGAGACCTCGGCTTTGCGGCAGCAAGGTTTGGTAATTGAGAGTCTGGTGAGTTCGTCCTTCACCGATGCGGTCATTGCCATGGCGTTATCCAACCAGTCTTTGCTCGATGATGTGTGCCAAAACTGGGGTTAATTTTCGGGCATCATGGGCAGAACTGCCTGGTCCCATCGATAAATCAGCCGAAATTAGCGAGCCACCGAGTGATTGCACGAGATTTTCTAATGATGAACGATCGGCTACTACATCTGAGTCGGCAACCACATAGTCGATTTTCAGTTCGGGGGCGTACATATGCAATAGGTGCAGATGGTCTTCAGCTGAATGCCCTGCATACTCATCGCCACTAGTTAAAACATTTGCATCGAGATTTAAAAGCACAACTTTCTTAGCCGACGAATTAATTATTGCATCGCGTTGTGCTGGCACCATCAGATGCGGAAGCACGCTAGAGATCCAGGACCCCGGACCCATCGTGATTACATCTGCTTCGCCGATAGCGGCGAGCGCTTCGCGTCGAGCAGCTGGATTCTCTGGCAGTAGTCGCAAAGATTCTAATTTTCCCTTGGCCGTAGCAACTTCAGCCTGACCGCGCACATTGATTCGACCGATTGATGAAGTGAAAGTAGCTTCGATATCTAATGGAACCGCCGCCATCGGCAGAACTCGACCAACTACTTTTAACAACGCTCCTACCCGATCTAAACCGGCAACTGGATCTTCATCGCGATCCCAAAGTGCTGCTAACAAAAGATTGCCGACCGCATGACCATCGAGCGGCCCCTCACTTGTGAATCGATATTGCATGATCTCGGCCCAACTACGACCCCACTCATCATCGGCACAAAGTGCAGCAAGTGCCATACGCAGATCGCCCGGTGGGAAAATTGGAAATTCTTGACGAAGTCGACCGCTTGAACCACCATTATCTGCCACCGTGACTATCGCAGTAATTTGATCAGTGATGGCGCGCAACGAAGTTAGGGTTGCCGCTAAGCCATGTCCGCCGCCTAGCGCAACAACGCGAGCTGAACTCATTCGCGGCCGAGATCTCGATGCACTGCGTGTGCCGATACAGCTAACTCAGAGCCAGTTGCACTTAATTGCTTAGCAATTTCAGCCGAGATTGCAACACTTCGATGTTTACCACCCGTGCAACCAATTGCAATGGTCAGATATTTTTTACCTTCACGGATATAGCCAGGCAACATATCTTTAATTAGCTTTACGTAATCCCCCACAAACTCAGTAACCCCGTCATTGGAAAAAACTCGATCACTTACTGCTTGATCTAAACCAGTCAGCGGTCGAAGCTCGGGCACCCAATGTGGGTTAGGAATGAATCGGCAATCTAAAACTAGATCGGCATCAACTGGGATTCCATATTTGTACCCAAAGCTTAAGATGTTAAGACGAACGCCTTCGATCATTCCCTCGGCAAAAATTTCACTGGTTCGTTTCGCCAGTTGATGAACATTTAAGTTAGAAGTGTCGATAACAACATCAGCGCTCTCGCGAAGTTCATGCAACTTGGCTCGCTCGCGATCTATTCCGTCAGAGATGCGATCGCCACCTTGAAGCGGATGAGGGCGACGAGTACTTTCAAAGCGAGCAACTAGTGATTGATCTGAGGCATCGAGAAAAAGTAACCGGAATCTGACGCCACTATTCTTCAAATCGGCTAAGGCGGCATTTAAATCATCGAAGAATTTTCCACCCCGGACATCAACCACTACTGCCAGAGCCGGTAGCTCGCCATCGCTTGATTGTTTAGCCAAAGCTGGCAAAAGTGATGGTGGTAAGTTATCAACGACATACCAACCCAAATCTTCAAGGGAATGGGCAACCGTTGATCGTCCAGCACCTGACATGCCGGTCAAAATCAAGAGTTCGTTGCGCTTCATGCTTCTATCCTGCCTTGCCTGTCAAGCACCAGTAATTTCGCCAGTGGTCATATTGACCACTTCACCCTTGCCGATTTGAGCCAGCGACTGGGCAATAGTTTCAGCTAATTTCTCACCTATTCCAGGCGTAGTAGCCAACTCGCTGACTGCAGCTTTTCGGATTGCGGTAACTGAGCCAAAGCGTTCAAGCAGCGCAGTGCGTCGCGCATTTCCAAGGCCCGGAATCTCATCAAGCAAAGATTCCAACATGACTTTAGAGCGTCTAGAACGGTGGAAAGTAATCGCAAATCTATGTGCCTCATCACGGATTCGCTGCAGCAAATAAAGTCCTTCGCTGTTGCGTGGGAAAATCAGCGGATCAGCGCTATTGGGCAGCCAAACTTCTTCTAGCCGTTTAGCTAAACCGCAAAGGGCGATGTCAGTTATTCCGAGTTCACCAAGTGCTCTCTGCGCAGCACTCACTTGAGGCTTGCCTCCGTCGACCACAATGAGAGCTGGTGGATAAGCAAACTTGCTAATGCGTCCACCAGTTTCCGAAACTTCCGCTAGATCAACGTTTCGATCGTCGAGCATTCGCTTTAGTCTGCGGGTAATTACTTGGTGCATTGCTCGAGTGTCATCCCAGCCCTCGCTAGTATCAATAATAAATCTTCGGTACTCAGACTTTTTCGGCATGCCATCTTCAAATACCACCATCGACGCGACCACTGACGTTCCCGAAATATTTGAGATATCAAAACACTCAATGCGAAGCGGTGTTCGGTTAAGTCCTAACATCTCTTCGATCTCAGTTAAAGCTTTGCCTGATACGGCAGCATCGGTAGCTCGCTTGCTCACATATTGAATTAAGGAATACTGAGCATTTCGCTTTACGGTATCTAAAAGTTCGACTTTATCGCCACGCTGCGGAACCTTGATCTCGACTTTTGAGCCGCTAATGCCACTAAGCCATTGTTCTAGGTCGGAAATATTCTCAGGTTTCAAGTTCAGATAAATATTGCGCGGAATTGAAATAGAACCGTTTCCATAAATTGAATAGAGCAGCGAGGTGAAAACATCCTGACCTTCGAGCGCCATTTCTTGATCCACAATCCAGGAACGAGAACCCTTAATGGAACCCCGCTGCATTGAGAAGATTGAGCCGGCAGAGTGAAATCCGTCTTGGTAAAGAGCAATAAAGTCGCCATCTAAATCATCTGAGAAATTGCCTTGGGTGGATCTTTGCGCCTTTTCGAAAGATTCAATCTGGTCTCGTAATCGAGCTGCCCGTTCAAACTCTTCATTATTTGAGGCTAGCTGCATCTCTTCGTGCAAAGCAGGCAAGAGATTCTCCATGCCTGATTCCATAAAGTCATTTAGTTTTTGGGCCAAACTTTGGTGATCCTCTTTTGATATCCAGCCAACACAAGGGGCTGCACATTTACCAATGTCCCCCAGCAGGCACTGTCGCTTGCTGCGCTGTGCCCGACTAAAGTTTGAAGAAGTACAAGATCTAACCGGAAATACCTTAAGCAAAACTTCAAAGGTATTACGAAGCGCCCAAGCGTTTGTGTACGGCCCAAAATATTTCAATCCCGGTCGCTTATCTTTGCGCGTAATGAAGATCATTGGATACTCATCATTTAGTGAAATGGCTAAATACGGGTAAGACTTGTCATCTTTGAATTGCACGTTATATTTCGGCTGATATTGCTTGATCCAACTAAATTCCAGAGCGAGTGCTTCGAGTTCGGTACTTACAATCGTCCAGTCGACTCGAACGGCCTCATGAACCATGCGATTAGTTTTAGTTGCTAGGTTGGCTTGGAAATAATTACTTAACCGATTCTTGAGATTCTTGGCCTTGCCCACATAAATAACTTTGTCGGACTTATTAAAGAAACGATAGACGCCCGGCAGAGTCGGTATGTTACTTGGCCGATAACTTTGCGGATCTGCCATTTGAACTACTTCTTCTGCTTAGCTTTTCGGTTACTCGCTAATATTTCGGCTAAGAAAGTGCCGGTATAGCTTGCTTTATTTTTAGCTACTTCTTCAGGGGTTCCTTCGGCCACCAGAGTTCCGCCGCGGAAACCACCTTCAGGACCCATATCAATAACCCAGTCGGAAGATTTAATTACATCAAGGTTGTGTTCGATAACCACCACCGTGTTGCCGGTATCAACTAGTCGGTTAAGTACGCCTAAAAGCCTATTTACATCTTCGAAGTGCAGACCTGTGGTCGGCTCATCTAAAACATAGATGGTGCGCCCAGTTGAGCGACGTTGCAGCTCGGTTGCTAATTTCACGCGTTGAGCCTCGCCACCTGACAAAGTTGGCGCAGATTGACCAAGACGTACATAGCCCAAGCCGACATCGCAAAGCGTCTTTAGATATCTGGCAATAGTCGGTACCGATTCAAAGAAGGCGTGTGCAACTTCGATTGGCATATCCAGAACTTCAGAGATCGATTTGCCTTTGTAGTGAACCTCTAGGGTTTCGCGGTTATAACGCGCACCATGACAAATTTCGCAGGGAACATAAACGTCTGGCAAGAAGTTCATTTCGATAGTAATCGTGCCATCGCCCGAACAATTTTCGCAGCGACCACCTTTTACGTTAAAGCTAAATCGACCTTGTTGATACCCACGCACCTTGGCCTCGGTAGTTTCGGCAAAGAGGGCGCGAACTTTGTCGAAAACGCCGGTATAGGTAGCTGGATTAGAACGAGGTGTGCGGCCAATCGGTGATTGATCAACGTGAACAACTTTATCGAGCAGATCGATACCGGTAATTGTTCGGTGACGACCAGGCACTATACGTGCGCCATTTAACTTATTGGCAAGTGTTGAATAGAGAATGTCATTGATTAGCGTTGATTTACCTGAACCACTGACACCGGTAACTGAGACAAAAACCCCAAGCGGGACACTGACTTCAATATCTCTAAGGTTATTTTCCTTGGCACCCTTAATTGTTAGCTTGCGCTTTGGATCAATTGGTCTGCGCTCACTTGGAATCTCAATTGCTTTCCGCCCAGATAGATAAGCACCAGTGATTGAATCTGGTGAATCGATTAACTCTTGGTAGCTACCTGAGACAACAACGTGTCCCCCATGTTCGCCAGCACCTGGACCGATATCGACCACCCAGTCGGCAGCGCGAATAGTTTCTTCATCGTGCTCAACCACAATCAAGGTGTTTCCGAGATCGCGTAAGCGAGTTAAAGTCTCAATCAAACGGACGTTATCGCGTTGATGCAAACCAATTGATGGTTCATCTAGGACATACAGAACGCCAACTAAGCCTGAGCCAATCTGTGTTGCCAAGCGAATGCGCTGTGCCTCACCGCCCGAAAGCGTCGCTGCGGGGCGAGCTAAGGATAAATAATCCAAGCCAACGTCTAGCAGGAAACCTAAGCGCGCGTTAACTTCCTTCATTACGCGTTCAGCGATCTGAGCTTCGCGCTTATTTAGCTCAATCTGCTTTAGGAATTCGGCGCAGTCGTTGATCGCTAATTCACAAATCTGAGCAATATTCTTGCCACCGATTGTTACCGCTAAAACTTCTGGCTTCAGTCGAGCACCTTCGCAAGTACCACAAGGTACTTCGCGCATATAGGACTCATAACGTTCGCGGCTGAAATCACTATCGGTCTCTGCATGCTTGCGTTGCAAGAATGGAATTACGCCTTCAAAGCCCGTTGCGTAGTTGCGAGTGCGTCCGTAGCGATTCTTATACTTAACATGAACTTCGTACTCATGACTGTTCAAAATTGCATTGCGTGCTCGCTCTGAAATTTTCTTCCAAGGCACATCTAACTTGAATGGAACTTCCTCGGCCAAGCCTTCGAGCAAGTGGGTGAAATATTCTGAAGTATGGCCAGATGACCAAGGCGCAATTGCACCTTCAGAAATACTGATTGAGTCATCTGGGATTACCAAATCAATATCAACTTCAAGTTTCGTGCCGATACCCGAGCAATCTGGGCATGCGCCAAATGGTGAGTTAAATGAGAACGATCGTGGTTCTAGTTCTTCAAATGAAAGACTGCAATCATGGCAAGCCAGATGCTCGCTAAAAATACGTTCTTTATCGCCACCTTTAGCATCTACGAAATCAAGAATCACGATGCCCTGCGCTAAACGCAGCGCGGTTTCAATGGAATCGGTTAAACGTGACTTTGATTCAGCTTTTGCCGTTAATCGATCGATTACAACTTCAATACTGTGCTTCTCTTGCTTCTTTAACTTTGGGGCTTCAGATAAAGCTACAACTTCGCCATCGATGCGCGCGCGTGAATAACCTTGACTCATTAAATCTTGGAATAAATCTAAAAATTCACCTTTGCGAGCACGGACAACTGGCGCAAGTACTTGAAACTTAGTGCTGGCCGGCATAGTTAAAATTTGATCAACGATTGCTTGCGGTGATTGTCTAGTTACTTCTTGACCACACTTAGGGCAATGTGGGCGACCGGCGCGAGCAAATAAAAGTCTTAAGTAGTCATAAACCTCAGTAATCGTGCCAACCGTTGAACGCGGATTTCGGTTGGTTGACTTCTGGTCAATTGATACGGCCGGCGATAGACCTTCGATGAAATCAACATCTGGCTTATCCATTTGGCCGAGGAACTGGCGGGCATAAGCTGAAAGAGATTCAACATAACGACGTTGACCTTCAGCAAAGATGGTGTCGAATGCAAGCGATGATTTTCCAGAGCCGGAAAGGCCGGTAAATACGACTAGTGAGTTTCGGGGTAGCTCAATCGAGACATCTTTTAGGTTATGTTCACGGGCACCGCGAACTACCAACTTATCAATGCTCATTGATTAATGACCCGCTTCTTCCATGTTTCGTAGCTCGCGCTTTAACTCTTTGAGCTCATCACGCAATCGCGCAGCAAGTTCGAATTGTAGATCCGCTGCGGCGCTGCGCATCTGATCGGTGAGCGACTCTATCAAGCCCATTAACTCTTGTCTTGGCATAGAAAGAATCGATTTCGTGTGGAAACCAATCGCTGGAACGCCGGACTTAGATTTCTTGCCGGAAGCCAATAGTTCTTCGCTATCTTCGGCTTCCTTGGTGATCAAGTCAGTGATATCAGAGATCTTCTTGCGTAGCGGCTGCGGATCAACACCTCGCTCAAGGTTATAGGCAACCTGCTTAGCCCGACGTCGATTAGTTTCATCAATTGCCTTAGCCATCGACTTCGTGATGTTGTCGGCATACATATGAACTTCGCCTGAAACATTTCGAGCTGCACGGCCGATCGTTTGAATCAATGAGGTCGCCGAACGCAAGAAGCCTTCTTTATCGGCATCTAGAATTGCAACTAATGAAACCTCAGGTAGATCGAGACCTTCACGCAGCAAGTTAATTCCGATCAAAACATCGTATTCACCATTGCGAAGCTCACGCAGAAGTTCGACTCGTCGCAAAGTGTCTACTTCGCTATGAAGGTAGCGCACTCGCACTCCCTTGCCCTGCAAATAGTCCGTTAAATCTTCCGACATTTTCTTGGTCAACGTGGTTACCAAAACGCGTTCATTAAGTTCGGCACGTTTATTAATCTCAAGCAACAAATCGTCGATCTGACCCTTAATTGGCTTAATAATGATTTGTGGATCTACCAAGCCAGTTGGTCGAATAACTTGTTCGACTACATCGTTCTCGACTTTAGTTAACTCATAAGGTCCAGGGGTTGCCGAAAGGAATACTTTTTGGCCTACGCGCTCTAAGAACTCATTCCAGCGAAGCGGGCGATTATCTAACGCACTCGGCAGTCGGAATCCATGTTCAACCAGCGTGCGCTTTCGCGAGGCATCGCCTTCATACATCGCGCCAATTTGGGGCACAGTCACATGGCTCTCATCGATTACCAATAGGAAATCTTCAGGGAAATAATCGAGCAAACAATGTGGAGCCGAGCCTGATTCACGGCCATCTAGGTGCTTTGAATAATTCTCAATGCCCGAGCAGAAACCTAATTGCGCCATCATTTCTAGATCAAAAGTAGTTCGCATGCGCAGACGTTGTGCTTCGAGTAACTTGCCTTGTCTTTCAAAAATTTCGAGTTGAACTGCTAACTCTGCTTCGATATCGGCAATCGCGCGTTTGATTGTTTCTGGCCCTGCCGCATAGTGCGTCGCCGGAAATACATACATCTCGGTCTCGTCGCGAATTATCTCGCCAGTTAACGGATGCAGAGTTGTGATTCGTTCAATTTCATCGCCGAACATCTCGATGCGCAGAGCTAATTCTTCGTACATTGGAATGATCTCAATGGTGTCGCCACGAACTCTAAATGTGCCTCGTTCAAATGCCATGTCATTGCGCTTGTATTGGATATCTACAAAGCGACGAAGCAAAGTGTTGCGATCAATTTCATCGCCCACCTTTAGTTGAATCATGCGATCTACATACTCCTGCGGAGTTCCTAAACCATAAATACAGGAAACCGTGGCGACCACGATTACATCGCGCCTGGTCAGCAGGGAATTAGTTGCTGAGTGACGCAATCGTTCTACCTCATCGTTAACACTGGAATCTTTCTCGATGAAGGTATCGGTCTGGGGTACATAAGCTTCAGGTTGGTAATAGTCGTAGTAAGAAACAAAATACTCAACGGCGTTATTGGGTAGCAGTTCTCTGAATTCATTTGCTAACTGAGCAGCCAAAAGTTTGTTGGGAGCTAGTACCAAGGTAGGTCTCTGTAGTTTTTCAACCAACCAAGCTGTGGTCGCTGATTTTCCTGTACCCGTTGCACCTAGAAGGACAACATCTTGAACCCCGTCATTGATGCGGCGCGCGATTTCCTCAATCGCAACGGGCTGATCGCCAGCCGGCACATAATCGCTAATAACTTGAAATGGGCTGACTTTGCGCTGCAGGTCACTGACCGGACGCATTTATTTACCGTGTGTTTTGCTAAGTGGCAGCAGAACGCTTTGCCAGATCTCTTCGACTTGGCGCAATAGCGCATCTTCATCGCCATTATTCTCAATTACTAAATCACAATGAGATACACGTTCTTCACGTGTTGCTTGTGCTGCCATACGTCCCACTATTTCATGGGAAGCTAAACCGCGCTCTTTCAAACGATTGGTGCGGGTATCAGTATCGGATTCAACGGTGATTGCGTAATCAAATCGGCTACGTGAATTAGATTCGGCCAAGAGTGGGATCTCGTAAATCACGATTGCATCTTGAGGTAGGTCCTTCTTCGCTTCTTCGAATAAGCGCTGAACCTCGGGGTGAATGATTGCTTCCAACTTAGATTTTGCAGTTGGGTCGCTAAAGATGATTTCACCTAACTTGCGGCGATCAATATCGCCATCCTTTAGAACTTGGTCGCCAAAAGTTGTAACTACTTCATCGAAGCCAGCCGAGCCACGTTCTATTGCAACTCTTGCTAAAAAATCGGCATCAAAAACGTAAGACCCTAACTGATGGAAATACTTAGCAACATGGGATTTCCCAGCGCCAATTCCACCAGTTAGGGCCACGATTAACATCGAGTTATCTAACTGCTAGCAAATAACTAAGTTATTCAGCTGATTCAGTAGTCGCTTCAGCAGAAGGTGTCTCTGAAGTGTATGAAGTTGTTGACTCAGCATCACCTGCAGGTTCAGCTGCAGCATCTGCAGCCTTAGCTTCGGCCTTCTGCTTCTTGTGAGCTAGGAAGCGCTCTTGTGCAAGAGCATATTGTGCTTCCCATTCAATGCGCTGGGCATCAAAGCCAGGCTTCCACTCTTGAGTATCTGCATCGAAACCTTCTGGATAGATGAAGTTTCCTTCAGCATCGTAACGAGCAGCCATTCCGTATTGAGTTGGATCAAATGCTTCGATCTCAACTTCGTGACCTTCATTAGCTTGCTTCAATGAAAGTGAAATACGACGACGCTCTAGGTCGATGTCGATAATCTTTACAAATAGCTCATCATCAACTTGAACTACTTGCTCAGGGATCTCAACGTGACGCTCTGCTAGTTCGGAGATGTGAACTAGGCCTTCGATTCCTTCGTGTACGCGAATAAACGCACCGAATGGAACCAACTTAGTTACAACGCCTGGAACAACCTGTGCGATTGTGTGAGTGCGAGCAAATGCTTGCCATGGATCTTCTTGAGTTGCCTTAAGTGAAAGCGAAACGCGCTCGCGCTCGAAATCAACTTCTAGAACTTCAACAGTTACTTCGTCGCCTACTTCAACAACCTCTGAAGGGTGATCGATGTGCTTCCATGAAAGCTCTGAAACGTGAACCAAACCATCGACGCCGCCAAGATCAACGAAAGCACCGAAGTTAACGATTGATGAAACCACACCATCGCGTACTTGACCCTTTTGTAGTTGATTTAGGAAGGTGGTGCGTGACTCTGATTGAGTCTGCTCTAGGTATGCGCGACGGGAAAGAACTACGTTGTTACGGTTCTTATCTAGTTCGATAATGCGGCATTCAACTTCCTTGCCGATGTAAGGAGTTAGATCGCGTACGCGACGCATTTCAACAAGGGATGCTGGCAAGAAGCCGCGAAGACCGATATCAACGATCAAGCCGCCCTTAACAACTTCAATAACAGTACCGACGACAACTTCGTCGCGCTCTTTCTTGCCTTCAATGTCTCCCCATGCGCGTTCGTATTGTGCGCGCTTCTTAGAAAGAATTGTGCGGCCTTCTTTATCTTCCTTCTGTAAAACTAAAGCTTCTACTTTTTCGCCAACTTTAACGATCTCTGATGGATCTAGGTCGTGGCGGATTGAAAGTTCGCGGGCAGGAATTACGCCTTCAGTCTTGTATCCGATATCAACAAGTACTTCGTCGCGATCTACTTGAACGATTGTTCCGGTAACTAAGTCGCCGTCATTGAAATTTCTAATTGTGCCTTCGATCGCGGCTAGGAAATCAGCGGCTGATCCGATGTCATTTACTGCAATTACTGGTGATGCTGCTTTTGTTGATGAGGTAATCAAGTTGCTCCGTAGGGACAGATGAGTAGTAGTTCGAGTCGGCCTTTTGACCGAAAGGCAAGGGTACGGGTGAGGCCTAGACGGGGTCAATTCGCCTATTTCGTGAGCAAATTACGCATAAGTACTCCGCATAGATAGATAGGATCGCTTACGTAATGTCGAGCTATAGAGAAGTATTCGCCCTCCAGCACACTTGGACTTTAGTGCTGGCCTCATTTCCGGCTCGCTTGGCCTACGGAATGGTCGGCCTCGGAATCTTCTTTAAGGTCCAACGCGAAACAGGTTCAGTTGCATTTGCGGGTTTGGCACTCGGGCTTAACTCGATCGGTGGCTCACTAACAGCTGGCTATCGTGGCTACTTAATCGATAGATACGGCCAAAGCTGGCCACTTAGAATCTTTGTACCAAGTTATGCCGCCATGATCCTGGTTTTAAATATGTCTGAATCAAAAAATGTCCTATTGATCATGGCCACAATCATGGGCGTTAGTGCTCCCCCAATTAATCTTTCAATCAGACCTCTCTGGAAATCAATTGTTTCGGGTTCACAGCTAAGAACTGCTTATGCAATCGACACCTCAATGATGAATACCGCTGGCGTTATTGGTCCGGTAGTTGCAACAACACTTGCCCTGTCGTCTCATCCTGGAAGTGCACTTGCTGTTGCTTCGGCGTTGATGTTCGTTGGCGGAACTTCAATCATGTTGTCTCAGATTTCACGAACCTGGAAACCGGAAGTGAAAGATAAAGGTCAACAAGCGCTCTGGCGAAATCCAGCTCTACGACTTTTAATGCTGGAAGGTTCGTTCATCGGTTTTGGATGGGGCATCTTTGATGTCGCCGTACCCGCATTTGCCACCCTGGAAAAAGTTCCCAACCGTACAGCTTGGGTTTTTGCCGCTATGGGAATTGCCAGCATTGCAGGTGGCTTGGTGGCTGGCACTCTATCCAAACGAACTTCATCACTATCCGCGCTACGAAGAGCGTATTTGCTTTGGTTTATTGTTTCTCTCCCGATGGCCTTCACATATCCCGGCTGGTCCATGGTAATCGGTGGCGCATTCTTAGGTTTTGTCGGCGGTGCAGTTCAAGTTTTCTATTGGGA
The DNA here is from genome assembly GCA_044374325.1 of Candidatus Planktophila sp. Taxonomy (GTDB): domain Bacteria; phylum Actinomycetota; class Actinomycetes; order Nanopelagicales; family Nanopelagicaceae; genus Planktophila. Next base: position 555 of record JBILOR010000009.1, on the reverse strand, counting down.
AGTAATGGAAGCTGTTCGCCCTAAAGGTTCAGCAACTTCTTACATGGGTTTACTTTGGAGCGTTCAAGGCTCAGTAATGGCGATGGGCGCTGCACTTGGTGGATGGCTCTGCGAAACAATTGGTGCGCAATTCACCCTATCGATTACATCTGTTTGTATCGCACTCGGTTACATCTTCTTACTGATTGGAAAGAATCGACTAATTGCCGCCGATCGCATTCCAACAGATGAAGAAGACCTACTTGCGATGGAAGACAACTCGCCAACTACCAAGTAGAGATTGCTGATAGTTAGTCAGTAGGTCACTTCTTCTTATAATCCTTAGGACACATTGGCTTAACTGCAGTCACCTTCTTTATCAGTTTTCCCTTGATGCAAGTAATAGTTATTTTCTTCTTTGCTGTCGCAGCTTTAGCCGCCGCTAAAATCCGGGCCGCTTCAGCTTTTGCATCACTAATGATTTTCTCTCCAGCAGCTTTTAGTTCAGCTGCTGCCTTAGCTTCTGCTTCTTGCTTAGCTTTTAGTTCAGCTGCTGCCTTAGCTTCTGCTTCTTGC
>JBILOR010000082.1:0-5565 GCA_044374325.1 Candidatus Planktophila sp. | reverse complement strand
AACCCAGCAAGTTTCTCGCGCATTAAAGAACTGGCAGGTAGCGATCTAGTTCGAAAGCAGTTACTTGGCGGCGATATTCCTGCCACTCAGCGCGCTTATTTCGAAGCACGAATTCAAAGACATCAGCGCCAAGAGTCTCGCGAACTAGATCGGATTTCTCCATCTCAATAATCGCTTCATTTAAATTACTTGGCAACGGGCGCACATCTGTTGAATCAGCTGGAGCCAATACATAGCCTTCTTCTACTCCCTTTAATCCGGCAGCGAGCATTACGGCATATGCCAAATATGGATTACAGGAAGAATCCGGTGAGCGGAATTCAATGCGAGTTGAGTTCTCTTTCTTCGGTTTGTACATCGGCACTCGAACTAATGAACCACGGGCACTTGGCCCCCAGTTAGCAAAAGCTGGTGCTTCACCGCCGCCATGTAAACGCTTATAAGAGTTGACCCATTGGTTAGTAATCAAAGTTATTTCAGGTGCATGCTTTATGAGGCCAGCAATAAATGAGCGACCAACTTTAGAGAGATTTAATTCAGCGGTTGGATCAAAGAAAGCATTCTCTTCGCCCTTAAAGAGGGAAACGTGAGTATGCATGCCGCTACCTGGATGCTCGGTAAACGGCTTTGGCATGAAACTAGCGTGGAACCCTTGTTCCAGCGCAACTTCTTTTATGACATGGCGGAAAGTCATGATGTTATCGGCAGTGCTTAACGCGTCGGCATAACGTAGATCGATTTCCTGTTGACCAGGAGCGCCTTCGTGATGCGAGAACTCAACGCTAATTCCCATGGCCTCAAGCATGGTGATTGCTTGGCGACGGAAATCGTGGCCAACAATTGATGGCGTGTGATCAAAATAGCCACCAGCATCAACTGGCACTGGAGCTTCGCCAGCTACTGGTTGATTCTTAAATAAGAAGAATTCAATTTCTGGGTGGGTGTAACAGGTGTAACCCATCTCGGCGGCCTTGTTCAATGTGCGACGCAAAACATTGCGTGGATCAGTCATTGATGCCGAACCATCTGGCATTGCAATGTCGCAATACATACGAGCGGCTCCTGGGGCTTCAGTGCGCCAAGGCAAGATAGAAAATGTGGCTGAATCTGGCCGGGCCAACATGTCTGATTCAGTTACTCGCGCAAAGCCTTCAATCGCAGAGCCATCGAAACCAATTCCTTCATCGAAGGCGTTTTCTAATTCAGCTGGTGCAATTGCCACTGATTTTAGAAAACCTAATACATCGGTAAACCATAATCGGATGAACCGAATATTGCGTTCTTCAATTGTGCGAAGAACGAACTCTTCTTGCTTACTGCGTTCTGGGGAATTAGACATGGCCACATCTTGCCAAGGCTGCGTTACGGCAGTGTTACAAAAACCGGGTCAATATGCCGGGGTTAAGAGCCTTCGCGCCAGCGTGAAGTAATCGGTAGACGACGATCTTTGCCGAAAGCGCGGGCTGAAACTTTCGCGCCGGGCGGATATTGGCGCCGCTTGTATTCGGCTGTATCGACCATACCGATTACTCGAGCAACGGTTGTGGCATCAAAGCCAGCTGCAATGATCGCAGCAATCCCCTGATCTTCATCGACATAACGCCACAGAATTTGATCAAGTAATTCGTAATCTGGCAGCGAATCTGAATCTTTTTGATCGGGGCGCAATTCGGCGCTGGGTTCCTTGCTAATTGAATTTTCTGGAATCGGTGGCACTTCACCATCGGCAACTGCTTTGGCATTGCGCCACTTAGCAAGTGCCCAAACATCGGTTTTATAAATATCTTTAATCGGGGCATAGCCACCTACGGCATCGCCATACAAAGTTGAATAACCAACGGCTAGTTCAGATTTATTGCCGGTGGCCAAAATCAAATGACCTTCTTGATTTGAGATACCCATCAAGGCGGTGCCACGAACTCGGGCTTGCAGATTTTCTTCAGCTAAACCCTTTAAAGTCATTGAATTTAAATAAGCATCAACCATTGGTTCGATCGGCAAGATGCGGAAATGGATTCCGGTGTTATCGGCAAAGCTTTGGGCATCGGCAATGGAATGCTCTGATGAATACTTGCTCGGCAAAGCCACGCCATTAACGCACTTGGCGCCAATGGCATCGACGGCGATGGCCGCAACTAACGCCGAATCAATGCCGCCGGATAGACCAAGGGCGACGCTGCGGAATTTATTCTTGTAGACATAATCACGTAGGCCGCTAACTAGCGCTTTCCAAATTTCGGCTTCATCACTTAGTCGTGGCGTGATCACTGGTGCTGCTGAATTAACTGGCGAATCAAGCTTTTCCGAAATAACTAAATCTGGTTTGCCAGTTGCCCCCGCTGCTGCAATGTCTAAAACAATTAACTCATCGGCAAATTGTGGGGCGCGAGCTATCACTGACCCATCGGCTGAGACAACAATGGTGTCACCATCGAAAACTAAATCATCTTGGCCACCAGTCATATTCACATATGCCAGCGGTGCTCCAAATTCGATGGCCCGCTTTTTTACTAAAGCTAACCGCACATCATCTTTATTGCGTTCAAACGGACTGCCGTTAGGAACGACCACAAGCCCGGGCAGGCGCGCAGCAAGTGCATCGATTAAACCGCCGTCTTGCCAAAGGTCTTCGCAGATTGCAACGCCAACATCAATGCCGCCAACTCGAACTAACAAAGTTTCGGTGCCAGGGACAAAGTTTCTAAACTCATCGAAGACGCCATAGTTAGGTAGATGCTGCTTTACATAGCGGGCTTTGATTTCACCATTATGAATAATGGCAACTGCGTTTTGTGGTGCACCAACTGGTTGACCTTGGCGATTTGGGGCATCGGCAATCTGATCTAAATATCCAACGACGGCAGTTATTTCGCCATTGCCTTCAAGCTTTAACCGCTTGGCTAATTCGGCAATCGCGGCAATTGAGGCGCTACGAAAAGATGGGCGAAGGGCTAAATCTTCAACGGGATATCCGGTTAAAACCATTTCGGGAAAAACGACGAGAGCAGCGCCTTCAGCCTGCGCAGCGCCAACATAGCGCGCAATTAAATCGGCATTGCCAGCTAAGTCACCCAGGGTTGGGTTGATTTGAGCAAGCGCTACCCGCAACTTCATAAGTTAAGCGTACTCGGGTAAACTTCTACTCGTACCCGGGGACCATTTTGGCTTCGAGGAAGGTAAGAAAATATGGCTCAAGCGACCTCTCTATATGGCGGCGCCCAACATCGTCGCGTCACAATTCTCGACCTGGCCAACGCTAAAGAGCGGGGCGAGAAATGGCCAATGCTTACCGCTTACGAGCAACTGACTGCCGAGATTTTTGATGAGGCTGGCATCCCAGTTTTATTGGTCGGCGATAGCGCAGGTAATAATTTCCTTGGTTTTGAAAATACGATTCCGGTAACCGTCGATGAATTAATTCCATTAACTCGCGCTGTTGTTAAGGCATCAAAGCGCGCGTTGGTTGTCGCTGACTTGCCCTTTGGCTCATATGAAAGTTCACCTGAATTAGCCCTTGCCACTTCAACTCGTTTCTTCAAAGAAGCAGGTGCCATGGCGGTAAAGCTAGAAGGCGCCCACCTAGAAACGGTTAAGAAATTAGTCGCCGTTGGAATTCCAGTAATGGGCCACCTGGGCCTTACGCCACAGTCACTTCATCAACTTGGTGGCTATCGTGTACAAGGGCGAACTGATGGCGAGGTAATTTTGGCTGCTGCTCTCGAACTCGAAGCAGCTGGTGCTTTTGCAATTGTGCTCGAATTAGTGCCGGCCGAATTAGCCGCTCGAATTACCGCAGCGCTAAAAATCCCAACCATCGGAATCGGGGCCGGCGTTAATTGCGATGCCCAAGTTTTGGTCTGGACCGACTTAATGGGCATGGGCAAGAGTGCCCCGAAATTAGCTAAGGCTTATCGCAACTTGCGAGTTGAGATGTTGGCAGCCACCCAAGAATGGGCCGGCGATGTTGTTAGCGGAACTTTCCCGGGGCCAGAGCAAACCTTTCATTAATCCCAAAGTTGCTCTTCCAAAAAGTAGGGCTTTAGTTAAACTCGCCAAATGCGTAAATTTGCGATGGATCTTTCGCCGCTAAAGAAATATCCCGATTTTCGCTATCTCTGGGCCTCAGGTTTCGTCTCTTACCTGGGCTCGATGGTCACTTACGTGGCCGCTCCATTTCAAATCAAAGAGCTAACTAACTCTTATTTAGCAGTCGGACTTCTTGGTGCAATCGAACTAATTCCGCTGATTTTCTTCGGGCTCTATGGCGGAGTTCTGGCCGATTATGTAGACCGCAAAAAAATGATTTGGGCGGCCGAATTTGGCGCCATGATCTGCACTTCGATCTTGCTGATTAACTCACTTTTAGGTGAGCCAAAAATCTGGGTCATCTATGTGGTGACCGGATTGTTTGCCGCCGTCGATGGTTTGCAGCGACCTAGTGCAAATGCAATCTTGCCCAGGTTGGTGAGCCACGGCGACCTGCCGGCAGCTAGCGCATTGATGACTTTGCGTTGGCAACTCGGTGTAATCGTCGGTCCCACCATTGGCGGAATTTTGATTTCGACATTTTCAATTTCAACTGGCTATGCCTTTGATATCGCAACCTTTGCACTTTCCTTGGTTCTACTCTTAAAAGTTGGAAATGTACCAAGCAGCAGAGATGCCCAAAAGCCATCTCTGGCTTCACTTTGGGAAGGTGTGCAATATGCATTTGGTCGACCTGATTTGTTAGGAACTTATTTCATAGATTTAGCAGCGATGTTCTTTGCAATGCCCAATGCGCTTTTTCCATTTTGGGCAGATCAACTTGGAGTGCCTTGGGCCCTTGGAATGTTTTATGCGGCCGGCACTATTGGTGCAGTCACAATTACTTTAACTAGCAAGTGGACCACGACTTATCGCTTCCATGGTCGAGCTGTTATCTGGGGGGCCCTCGGTTGGGGCGCAGCGATCGCCTTAGCCGGAGTTTCTAATTCGCTGATTCTGGTTTTAATTTTCTTAGCCGCCGCCGGTGCCGCCGATATGGTCAGTGCCCTCTTTCGCGGAAATATTTGGAACCAAACTATCCCCGACGAATACCGAGGTCGCTTAGCTGGTATCGAATTATTGTCGTATTCAGTCGGACCATTGGCAGGGCAAATGCGTGCTGCTGGACTGGCCAGTGTTACTAGCTTGTCCTTCTCGGTAACTTCCGGTGGCATTATTTGCATGGCCATTGTCGGAATTCTGGGAATTTTCATGGTCAAATTCCGAAAATATGACGTTCAAACCAACGAATTTGCCGTTGCACAACGCCTAAAACGGGAAAAAGCGACATCTGAGGGTGAAAATCCAGAAAATTAAGGAAATTTAAGAAAAAAACTGCGGAGTAATTAATTTTCTTAAAATTTAAAAAAGTCTTTAAACATTTCGCAGAATTAGTTTTGTCAGAATAATTCGCAAAAATTGCGATAACGCATAAAAAAATCAAAAAAGTTATTTGCGACACGCGCCAATTTATTTGCGCAAAATGTTGGCATTTTTTTCATTTACCTGTCACGCTTATCCACGAACAGGTTTGGGTGA
>JBILOR010000081.1:0-5567 GCA_044374325.1 Candidatus Planktophila sp. | reverse complement strand
CGACCATGAAGACCAAAGGCGTTGCGATCGCCTCGAACTAATTGCAATTGTTTATCGACGGTCACTCGAGCTAAAGCGCTACCTTTTTCAGAGTGCAAAACGATGCCGGTGTGAACTGGCAGTTGGTGCGCAACTTCGTGGTCGGCTCGATCAGTGGCATAAAGGTCATCGATTATCTGGTGGCCAACATCGATCTCTTCGATGCCAGTCCAGCCGCTATTGGAAACCAACTCGGCGCGATATTCCTCGGCTTCGACACCGACGGCTGATGCCTTAACTCGAAGCGGTAAATCTTTAGTAACTAGAACAACTTGTTTGCCATCAGACATTAAGTTTTTAGCAATTGCCAAGATGCGCGAATCATTGGTGCCATCGCGTAAGAAGCCATGAGGCAATGAACTCAAATCAGTGTGGTTTAGTTCGACTGAAAGAGTGCCACCTTCGGGTGTGATCTTTAGTGGGCGATCTAGGCGGCCATGGGTAATTCGTAAATCATCTAAATATCGCAGTGCTGCACGCGCAAAATAGCCCAATTCTGGGTGGTCGCGCTTAGTCTCTAATTCACCGATTACGGCGACCGGGATGATGACCTCGTGTTCGGCAAAGCGGGCTAAAGCGGCCGGATCGGCGAGTAGAACGCTGGTATCTAGGACATAAGTTTTTCTAGCCACAGCGCTCAAGAATTCCCCGCAATCAGTGATTAATTTGAGGTCATATTTAATTGTTTTCGGCGATGTGCAAACGCTAGAACTGCTGATTAATTTTTTGCTTTCGACACGCGGTTAGGCAAAGTTAAATCTAGGTGACTTGTTTACGGCTGACTAGTTTTTATTTACCCAGCCGACGATGGCGGGTCGAGTAAGAACGTAGGGCTCTTAAGAAATCAACTCGACGGAAATCTGGCCAATAAGCTTCGCAGAAATAATATTCAGATTGTGCGCTCTGCCAAAGCAAAAAGCCACCAAGGCGTTGCTCGCCCGAAGTTCTAATCAATAATTCGGGGTCAGGTTGGCCGGCGGTGTAAAGATGCTTGGCAATCTCATCGGCCGAGATATTTTCAGCAGCAATTGCTAAATCGTGGCCTTCGTTTTTTTCAGCAGTCAAGTAACTCTTAACTGCGTCAACAATTTCGCGCCGGCCGCCGTAACTAATTGCGACATTTACTTCTAGGCCATCACTGCGAATAGGTTTTAGCGAAGCTAGCTTGGTAGCCAACCATTCGGGTAGTAAATCTAGAGCGCCTACCGCTTTAATATTCCAGCGACCAGTAGCGGCTAACTCATCAACGGTGTTGCCAATGATTTCTAGTAGCGCGGTTAACTCTTCATCGGTTCGCTTGAAATTATCAGTTGAAAGCAGCCATAGCGTTACAACTTTTACTTCAGCTTCTTCGCACCAACCTAAAAATTCCACGATCTTATTTGCGCCGGCCCGATGGCCGTGGGCAGCAGTTGATCCGCCCAAACTTTCGGAATTGGCTTTAGCAAAGCGACGATTGCCATCGAGAATTACCCCGACGTGGTGCGGGGTTTGGCTGAAATCTAAAGCACGTACTAGTCGATATTCATAGATCGGGTAAAGCAGCGATTTAATGAAATTACGAATACTGCGATACAACTTTTCGCTCCATAATTAGCGAAGCAACGGGCAAGGTTCCGGCCAAAATTAAGCCCAGCATCTTCATGATTGGCCATTTGGCTTTGCTCGCGAATTGAAGAGCGGTCAGAACATAAATTGCGTAGATCCAGCCGTGCACGAAGGGAATCCAGGCAACTTTCTCTTTCCAGCTCTCGTTATCGAATAAATAGGCCACTGGCAGATCAACAAACCAGAGCAAAAGCGACATGATCCCGGCCAAAATCGCCATGGTTCGGAAACGCTTAACTACGCCAGACATTGATGCACTTGAGGTCATGAGGTAACTCTACGACGATAGAAGGGAAGGTAAAGTACCAAAGCGGCCATCAGCCACCAGATGAAGACATAAGAGATGTGCTGCCAGTAGTAGCCAGGCACCTTGGAGTTATCGACTGAAATCTCTAGGCGGGTGCGATCGATCTTGGTGCCATCGACGACTTCGGTATTTGCCAAGATGAATCCGTCGTAGAGATCAAAGTCGGCAAGGCCATCTTTAGTCAAAAGCAAGGTGCTATCGACGCGAGCTAAATTATCGGCTGAATTAGGGCCACGATCTGAACTTTGGCTAGGTTGTAAAACGCCGGTTACGGAAACCTTTTGCGACATCGCAATTTGTGGTTCGACTAAGCGATCAGCCCAAAGGCCACGGACCACCAAGATTGCCGAGTTGGCATCAACTTGTAATACACCGACTTCCCAAGCAGTCGCTGCTACCCCGTCGGAAACTTGATTCTCACTTTTAAAGGTAGCGATGTAATTACCTTCAGTTGAAACATTCTTTAAGAAATTTCTTGAATCAATAGTTACTCGAGGTTTTGCCAGGGTTGTCAGCGCAACTGGTTCGGTAATTGTGACGACAGTTTCAGTTGAAGCTTTTAACTCTTGTGCACGATCTAACTGCCAATTTCCTAACCCGAAAAATGCTCCGGCCATAAGCGCAACTCCTAGACCAGCCAGAATGCGTTCGTACAGATTAATTCGTTTCGTCCTCGCTACGTTTTTGCATACGGGTGTAGCGCTTATAGAAACTGCGCATTAAAAACACCATAGCGGTACATAAAACGATCATAGTTAATGAGCCAGCTGTACCAACTTCTACATCTTTCATAACTATTCCTTTGCTGATCGTTAGGACTTGATCTTACTGATTAATACGAGAGAATACTCTTATGGCTAATGACTTCGATTACAACGATCGGTATGGCATAAAGCCGGCTTCTCGTTGGCGCCCAATTGCTGGTGTAATTCTCAGCATTGGCCTGATCTGGTTACTTTGGGCCGGGTTACATCACTCTCGACCAGAGCTAACTTTTAGGTTGATTTCATTTAACGTAATCGATGATCGCAATACCGAAATTCGTTTTGAAGCTACCCGTCGCGATGCAGACCGTGAGTTAACTTGCACTCTGGTTGCTCGCGATTTCGACAAGTTAATTGTTGGCCAGATCGATGATGTGATTCCAGCTGGCCAGGGCTATATCGATCGCACCACCACCATTCCTACGCGTAATTTGGCCGCTACGGCTACCGTTTTACGCTGTCTTTAAACTGCACTACCCTTTCCCCTTATGAGTTCACAGACCTGGTTAACGCAAGAAGCAGCTGATCGCTTAGCTGCTGAACTCGCCGACCTCGAAACTGTAGGTCGCACTGAAGTTATTAAAAAGATCGAAGCGGCTCGCGCCGAAGGTGACTTAAAGGAAAATGGCGGTTACCACGCTGCGCGCGATGAGCAAGGCAAGATCGAAGCGCGTATTCGCCAACTTAAGCAGATGCTTGAGAACGCAACTATTGGTGCGCCTCCAGCAAGTGCTGATGGTGTTGTTGGTGCTGGCATGGTTGTAAGTGCCATCGTTGCCGATGATGAAATGAGATTCTTACTTGGTTCCCGCGAAATCGCTACTGATGATTTAGATGTTTATAGCGAAAAGTCACCACTGGGTGCTGCGGTACTTGGTGCAAAGATCGGCGACAAAGTTTCTTACACCTTACCTAACGGCAAAAGTATTTCAGTCGAAATTTTAGGCGCTGAGTTTTTCGCTTAATTGTTACTTTGATTTATTCGCGTACTTGCGAACGCTTAGCGGTACAAAGATCGCCATAATCAAGAACATATAAAAGATCGAAGTAATCAGTGGGTGTTCAGATGGGAAAGACCCAGCTGTTGCACCAAATTGATTCTCTAGACCGAATAAATCGCGACAAGCAGCAACCATGGTCGAAACTGGATTCCACTCCGCAAAGTACTGCAGCGGTCTAGGCATGCCGGTAGTTGGCGCAAATGCATTTGATAAGAAGGTCAGCGGGAAAGTAATTAAGAAGCTGATGTTCTGTACTACGCGAGCATCACGGGCTGCCAGGCCGGCAAAAATTCCAGTCCAGGAAAGTGCGTAACCAAAGGCTAGTAAGAAAACAAAAGCCAACACGGTATTTAGCAAGCCGCCAGTTGGACGCCAACCGACAGCGTAGCCAGCAATTCCCATCACCGTTAGAACCAGGATATTTAGAAGTGAATCCCCCAAGGTGCGGCCAACAACTACTGCCGAACGTGAAATTGGAAGAGATCTAAAGCGATCGATCAAACCTTTGCCCATATCTTCAGCTAAGCCAGAAGCAGTTGATGCCAAGGTAAAAGCCACGGTCTGAACGAAAATACCTGGCATTAGCAGCTGCACATAGCCGCCTGGTGAATCGGTTGCAATAGAGCCACCGAATACAAATCTAAAGAGCAGTACGAACATGACGGGCTGAATCGTCGAGAAAATTAGTACTTCAGGCACTCGGGACAATTGCAGTAATTGGCGCTTCGTGATTACCAGAGCATCACTTATGAAATTCATTTGGTTTCCTCCGCAGCGTGACCCGTTAAAGCTAAGAAAACATCGTCAAGTGATGGGCGCTTTAGCCCAATATCGAGTGGATGCAACTTGGCCTCATCGAATTCACGCAGTGCATCCATCAATGACTTGGTGCCGTTTTTCACTGGCGAGGAAACTGAGCGCATGCCCTCGTCAACATGAGCAGATATGCCACTAACACGAGTAATGATTTCGGCAGCTACTTTAAGTTGATTAGCTTCAACAATTACTTCAAGTCGCTCACCGCCAACATCTTTCTTTAGCGCATCTGATGTACCGCGCGCAATTACCTTGCCATGATCAATAACTACTATCTCATCGGCTAAGTGATCGGCTTCTTCAAGATATTGAGTAGTAAGCAACAAAGTAACGCCGCCATCGACTAACTCTTTGATTACGCCCCACATTTCTTGGCGACCGCGCGGATCAAGCCCAGTTGTAGGTTCATCTAAAAACAGAATTTTTGGTTTAACAATAATTGCTGCCGCTAAATCTAAGCGACGACGCATTCCACCGGAATAAGTTTTAATTGGGCGCTTTGCACTATCAGTTAGCGAGAAGCGTTCTAATAATTCATCTGCGCGAGCAATCGAGGCTTTCTTGCCTAAGTGATACAATCGGCCGAACATAACTAAGTTATCCCAGCCAGTTAAAGTTTCATCTACAGCTGCGTATTGACCAGATAAACCTATGATCTCGCGCACTTTATCGGGATGCTTAACAACATCAATTCCACCTACTGTGGCATGGCCTGAATCAGGTGATAAAAGTGTTGCAAGTATGCGCACAGTGGTCGTTTTGCCAGCACCATTTGGGCCTAAAACACTTAATACAGTGCCTTCTTCAACATCTAGCGATAACCCGTCGAGTGCTTTAACTTCGCCTTTACGATAGGTCTTTACTAGATTCTCTGCGATAACTGATTTCACGGAGTAAACTTACCCCGTTACGGCCTATGCGCCAAGAATCGATTTAGATTCAACGTAAGAAATCATGCTGGAAAGGCAAATATGTCCGCAGGTCCGCAAGGAAAAGTCCATACCCACAAAGAGATTTTAATTATTCTCTCCG
>JBILOR010000080.1:0-5586 GCA_044374325.1 Candidatus Planktophila sp. | reverse complement strand
GTACTTGGAGACGTCGCATAGCCCGGTCGAGTGCGCCTCACTGCTAACGAGGTAAGGTTTAATCGCCTTCAGGAGTTCAAATCTCCTCGTCTCCGCTCTTCATATTTATTTGTCTAGCGATACCTATAAAGGGAGCTAAATCTTGAATGGTGCAACGTTAGATCGCTTGCGCAATGGATTAATTGTTTCTTGCCAAGCCGCTCCAGGCAGTCCTTTGGCCAATCGCGGCTTGATGTCATACATGGCAGAAGCCGCCGAAGCTGGTGGCGCAGTTGCAATTAGAGCTGAAGGTTTGCGAGATATTGCAGAGATTAAAAAGACTGTTTCAATTCCGATTGTTGGTCTAATTAAATTAAAGAGCGAAAATACTCCAATAGTGATCACTCCTTTAATTGAGCACGTCTACCAACTTTTGGAAGCAGGCGTTGATTTAATTGCAGTTGATGCAACGCTTCGTAAAAGAGTTGATGGAACACTCGGAAATGATTTTGTTGCGCAAGCCAAAGCCGTAGGCGCTCAAGTAGTTGCAGATATAGATAGCCTCGAATCGGCAATCGCAGCTGAAAAGAGTGGCGCAGTGGCAGTCATTACAACGCTTTCTGGTTACACAAATGGGCCAGTACCAGAGCTTCCAGATCTAGATTTAGTTAAAGCGTGCTCAAGTCATTGTGCTGTGCCTGTAATAGCTGAAGGCAGATTTAATTCACCGGAGCTTGTAAGCCAGGCATTTGACGCGGGTGCATGGTCGGTTTGCGTTGGTTCTGCGATTACTGATCCATGGCTATCAACAAAACGATTTATTAAAGCTATAAACAGTAAATAACAAAACTAATCGATCTTAAATTCTCTACTTCCAATTCGATTTCTAAGTCCATCAAAGTGGCTATTAACTGCAATGCGTGCACCTCTAGGGTCTGCTGACTTAATTGCTAACAAGATAGCGTGGTGGCGATCTGCAGTTTTTCCAGCAGCCACTGGGTCATAACGCGCCTCTAAGAGCTCATCAAAGATTCTCCAGAACACTTGCAAAAGCAAAATAGAAAGCGGATTATTTAGAGGCGCAAGCAACTCTTCGTGAAACTTTCGGTCAGTTGCAGAAGTAACTAGCCCTGACTTCGCCTCTTCATCCATCTTCTCTAAAATTTTTTCTAGAGCTTCGAAATCTGGTTTCAAACCCTCGGTTATTAGGTTAGTAATTAATCCCTGCTCTAAAGATTCGCGCACCTCGGTTAAAGATCTTAAGTAAGAGGACTGGTCATCAACAGCCAAACGACTATGGAAAATCAACTCATCTGACATTGATTTAAGAGAGAGAACGCCTACGTATGTTCCAGCACCTTGCTTTACTTCGAGGACACCGGTTGCGCGCAGTGTTCGCACTGCTTCGCGTAGTGAGTTTCGGCCAACTTTTAGCTCAGCACATAGTTCGGCTTCTGAAGGAAGTAAGTCGCCGGAACCGAGGCCATGAGTAAAAATCCACTCCCGAAGAGAACGAACGGCCCCATCTGTGCGTGATTCCTTCACATTAGTGGCTGATTTCCCACTCTGCTTAACTGGCAAAGTCATCCCACCTTTCACCCTATAAAAGCTATGTTTTTCGCTTCGGATAGCCTTGACCAACGTAACGTAATCGTTATCTCGAAGTGCTTGACCTTAATTTAAGGTAAAGATAGATTTTAGTCAAGACAAACATGGGATGTCTTCTATAGCAACGAAACTTGCCTCAGGGGGTTTCCCAAAAAAGTTCTAACACCTCAGGACGCCCCTGAAGTGATTAAAAAGTGGGAGGGCTTTTGTGAGAAAGTTTACGAAATCACTTGGCGCATTAGGGCTAGTAGCTGCACTTGCAGTTTCAGTACTTGCCGCGCCATCACAAGCAGCAACAAATAACTCAATCACCGTGGCAGAAGTTACTGCCGGTGGCGGCGGAGTCCAACAGATTTTTTCTCCTTGGATTAACTCCGGATCAATTTCGCATCATGCAATGTTTCGTGCGTTGTTCAAGGCAGAAGCCAATCTAACTACTGTAAAGCCTGATTTAGCTTCAGCTTACAAGTACAGCAAAGATGGCAAGACACTAAGCGTGACACTTAAGTCAGGCATCAAGTGGTCTGACGGAAAAGATGTAACTGTTGACGATGTTGTTTGGTCAATGAACTCATTGCTACGCGTTGCTAAATCAAATGCGATTTATGTAAATGCATTTAAGCAAATTGTTGGCAGCGAAGATGTCAATGGAACAAATACAAAAACTATGAGTGGAATTACAGCTAAGGGAAATGTGATCACCATTTCACTAAAGGCTCCAGTTAATACATTCATTCCAGCACTTGCACAGTTCATGATCTTGCCAAAGCATGTTCTAGCTGATGAAGATATCTTGAAGTTAGATACAAACGCTTACTGGAAGAATCCAGTTGTACCTGGCCCATACAAGGTAGGAACATTTAGCCAAGGCAACTTCATTACACTTGTACCAAACGACAAGTTCGAAGGCGCTAAGCCAAACATCAAAGAAATCAACATTATTGTTTCTTCAAATCTTGTTGCAGATGCCAAGTCTGGAAAGTTGGATTACTTCACAACTAACGATCCTGACACAATCCGTGCGATGAGCACAGTAAGCACCTTCAAGTCAGCTCCGCTAGATGTGCTTTTCTATCGCTACCTAGTTGTCAACCCAACTGGTCCATTCAGCAACGTAAAAGCTCGTGAGGCGCTTAAGTACGCAATCGATTGGAACAAATTAGTTCCAGCGATCTATGGACAGCAGGGTAAGGTAATTACTGGCGGTCTAGCTTCAGGTATGCCTCATTACCTATCTTCAATTCCGAAGTACAAGTACGACAAGGCAAAAGCGACAGCTCTTCTAAAGGAAGCGAACTTCGACTTCTCAAAGACAATTCGCCTGCGCACATATAACCAAAGCCAACCTGCAGTAATGCTTATCTTGACTGCAGTTGCTCAACAGCTAACAGAAGTTGGCATGAAGGTTGAATTCCTTCCATGGACTGGAGATGCAACTACCGAACTTTGGACAAATCGTAATTACGAACTTGCTCTAAAGGGTCTCAGTGCATTTAACGTTGGTGAGTGGTTTGCGGAATACAGCAACCCAGCAACTTTTGAAAAGTTGTTAGGTGCTCAGCCTGCATACGCCGCGTTAAACTCAAAATTGCTTCAAGCAACAACTCTTCGCGATACTGGCAAGATTTTGGCAGATTTGCAGAAGCTTGAGCAACAAGATCTATACAAACTGCCAATGCATTTCTTGAAGCAGGTTGTGTTCATCTCAAAGAACATCAGCGGTACACCAGCTAAGTGGGGAAATCCACTTTATGTTTACCAAAACAACATAGCTAGCTGGACTGCTAACTAAATAGTAAAAGGCGGTACTGACCTCGTGAGTATCCTTGGTCAGTACCGCCACTTACTTTGATTTGATTTTTAATTTTGCAAGGATGGTAATTTCTTGGTTTCGTTTCTAATCCGGCGGATAGCGATTTTGGTGCCTATGGCATTCACGATCAGCGCTTTGATTTTTTTCGCATCGCGTCTTTCTCCGATTGATCCGATTAATGCGATGGTCCCACCTGATATGGCTTCAGATTCAGCCAACCTCGAGCAACTTCGCGAAGAGCTCGGCTTAAATGATCACATCCTTTTGCAGTACTTCACTTGGTTAAAAAACATCGCGACCGGCGAATTTGGGTACAGCCTGCAAAGTGGCCAAAAGATCTCGGAAATCCTGGCGCTGCGCATGCCAGCAACTCTTGAATTAGTGCTCTCTGCCTTAATTTTGTCTACTTTATTGGCCCTAACTCTGGGCTTATTCGCTGGTGCTAAAAAAGGTGGAATTGCCGACAAGTTATCTCGTGTTCTCGGCGTGATTGGAATCGCGATACCGGATTTCTTTATCGGACTAGTACTACTAAACATATTTGCATTTCGAGTTGAATGGCTTCCTACTGGCAACCGGGTTGCACCTGGACAAGTCACGCTTTGGGATCGATTACCTAATTTGATTTTGCCGGTGGCAACTTTAACGATTGCCATGCTTGCGGTTCTAATTCGGTATACCCGAAATTCAGTTTTAGATACTTTGAATCGAGATTTTGTTAAAACCGCACGAAGCAAAGGCGTACCTGAATGGCGCGTTCTTTACAGTCATGTTTTTAGAAATTCACTCGGACCGGTAATGGTTCTTCTAGCCTTTAGACTTCCACTACTTGTCGGTGGCTCAATTCTTGTTGAAACTGTCTTTCAATGGCCTGGAATCGGAACCACAATTATTGCAGCGGTCACCGCATCTGATTATCCAGTGATTATGGTTGTAAGCATGATTATCGCAATGGTTATTTTAGTTGCAAGTTTCTTAGTCGATGTAATCAAATCAATACTTGACCCTAGAGTCAGATTAGGGGGAGGTAACTGATGAAAGACAATGTCCAAAAACAGCAATCAACTGCCAGAATTTTTGTAAGAAATTTATTGCACAATCCTTCCGCTGTAGTTGGTTTAACCATAATTTTTGTCATGATCATTGGTTCAGTATTTGCCGTCCAAATTTCTGGCGCTGATCCTGATTACATGGATCCGATCAATGGGCGGTTGGGGCCTAGCTTGGATCACCTAATGGGTACCGATCAATTAGGCCGCGATATGTTAAGTCGTGTTCTATCGGGTGGAAAACAATCAATTTATGTCGGCGTGATAGCTTCCTTTCTAGCAAATTTAATTGGAACCATTTTGGGTGCAACCGCTGGATATTTGGGCGGCAAAATAGATGCAGTTGTAATGCGGGTTTCAGAGCTAGTAATGACCTTCCCACAGCTGATTTTGGTGCTTATTTTCGTTTCACTGTTGGGCCAAGGAATCAACAATGTAATCATCGTTTTTGCCCTTACCGGTTGGATGACTACGTTCCGATTAGTTCGAGGAGAATTTTTCTCGCTTCGCGAAGAAGCTTTCGTCGAAGCTGATCGCGCATTTGGATTCTCAAAGCCACGAATTATCTTTAGACATATATTGCCAAACACAATGAGCCCAATTGTTGTTGCATTTACGATCAATATCGCAATCTTTATTATCGCCGAGGCAGGACTTTCGTTCTTAGGACTCGGAGTTCCAGTCACTACGCCAACCTGGGGTAATTTGCTAACGGCGGCACAAAACCCTGTGGTCGTAGATGAGTACTGGTGGCTATGGGTATTCCCCGCAATGTCTATCGCTGTCTTTGTTCTAGGCGTTAACTTTGTCGGCGATGGACTACGAGATGTACTCGACCCACGCCACAAATCATTAATTGCAAAGAGCAAGTGGAAAGTCGCCTTTGTTGGTCGATTGGGGAGAAAAAAGTGAGCCTATCGACTAATCAAGATTTAATTCTGGACCTGAAGAGCGTGAATGTTAAGTTCAAGGTCGAAGATGACACCTTGCATATCTTGCGTGATGTCTCCCTTAGCGTGCCACGCGGTTCTTTTCTCTGCGTTGTCGGCGAATCAGGTTGCGGAAAATCTGTAACCGCACAAGCAATCGTGCAACTGCTTCCAGATAACGGAGAAGTGAGCAGTGGTGAGATTCTCT
>JBILOR010000008.1:0-19160 GCA_044374325.1 Candidatus Planktophila sp. | reverse complement strand
GCAAATTAATTAATTGCGCGTTCCACTAACTGGTCAGTAACCCTGCTTGCGCCAAGAATGGCGAAGGTTTTCCGCGATAGCTCACTCTTAATTCACGTTTCGCGCGGGTCATGCCGACATAGAACAAGCGGCGTTCTTCTTCAATCATGCGGGCATCGAGCGTAAAACCATTAGTTTCCAGTGGCAATAAGCCCACATTCGCGCCCATGAGGAAAACGCGCTCCCATTCCAGGCCTTTAGCAGCGTGCAAAGTAGCCAAGGTAATTACTGGCATGGTCGGCGGATTGTTCTGCTGCACGCGATCTTCAACTTCGCGCAAATAACTACGCAAAGTTTTCGGCGTGAAGTTTGCATCTTCATCAAGTTCACGCGCTAAATGCAATAAACCGGCGATGCCATCAATGCTCTGGCCAGTTAAGAATGGTTGTGCCAATGTGCGCAGTTCATCTAACCAATTAATTCCTTCGGTCGGAATAACTGATGCGGTGCGCACACCTTTTAAGAATTCGCGAACATCGGGGCGATCAAAGAAACGTTCGGTGCTGCGCACTTGATACGGCAACTTTGCGCTATTCATCGCGCGCTCTAATGAATTTAATTGCGCGTTAGTTCGAGCAAGTACGGCAATCTCTTGAGGTGGAACTCCGGTCTTAAGCAAATTAGTCATGTCCGAAACAATGCCAGCAATTTCAGATGGCTCGTCGCTATAAGCAAGTACTGCTGGCTTATCACCATGATCATTTTGCGCATTTAACTCTTGCCCCATTGTTGCACTACGCAAAAGTGAATTCGCCGCAAAAGTAATTTCAGGAGTTGAGCGGTAACCCGAAGTTAAGCGAATAACTTCGGCATCTGGAAAACGTGAGGTGAAAGTTGTTAAGAAAGAAGAAGTCGCGCCAGCAAATGAATAAATTGTCTGCGCGGGGTCGCCCACAACACAAATCTCTTGGCGATTACCTAGCCAGGCATTTATTAATCTCTGCTGAAGTGGAGAAATATCCTGATATTCATCAACGGTTAAATATCGATATTGATCTTGCACTCGCTCGCGCACTTCGCGTTCTTCTTCGAGCATCGCAGTTGTAAGCAATAAAACATCTTCGAAATCCATTGCGAGCTCTTGGCGCTTGATACTTTCGTAAGCGGTGTAAACCTGAGCAACTTGTTCGGCATTAACTCGCGGCTTAGCTGCGCGGTTATCGAGTTCAGTTAAGTAATCAGTAGGGCCTATCTGTGAAACCTTTGCCCATTCAATTTCGTTAGCAATATCGCGCAAAGTGTCACGCGAATTGATATTGATCGTGCCCTGTAGGCCAGCTCGATTGATTGCTTCACCCAGAAAACCGGTCTTGGAGGTCAATAAATCAGGCGTGCGACCGCCAAATACGCTCGGCCAGAAGAAGAGCAGCTGCTTGAGGGCTGCCGCGTGAATCGTGCGGGCGGCCACCGTTGGCACGCCTAAACCACGCAAACGAGTGCGCATTTCACCTGCGGCGCGCGCGGTGAAAGTAATAGCCAAAATCTTGGTGGGATCCATTGCCCCGATTGCACTGGCGTAAGCAATGCGGTGAGTGATTGCGCGAGTTTTACCGGTACCCGCACCTGCGATTACACAAACTGGGCCTCGCGTTGCCAGGGCTACTGCGCGTTGTTCATCATCTAGTGCAGCCAAGATTTCTTCGGCACGAACATTTACTAAAGGCTCTTCGGTCATCGCCAGCTCTCGCCGCCGGTCAAGCTCTGTCCTTTAAATTCGCCATGGTCGGCGCCGAACCAACGTTCAATCATTTTACGCGCAACGCTAATGATCGGTGGTAACAAGAGTGAACCATCTTCCATGGCAGCTCTTAATTCAACTCGTGAATACCAACGCAACTCAACAATTTCTTCACCGTCAGGACGCGCAGCTGATGGATCATTGATCACGGCTTCGAAAGCAATCATGATGCTGGCTGGAAATGGCCAAGGTTGTGAACCTAAATAACTTATCTGCGAAACACTCACGCCACTTTCTTCAAATACTTCGCGCGATACACATTGTTCAAAAGTTTCGCCGGGTTCTAAAAATCCAGCAAATGTTGAAAATCGACCAACTGGCCAAACTGCTTGGCGACCCAACAGAATGCGATCATCAACATCGCGAACTAAAACAATTACTGCGCTATCTGTTCGTGGGTGATGTTGTGTTTCGCATTTACTACAAACGCGAACTGCCCCACCAAGTGAAATTGTAGTAGCAGCGCCGCATTTTGAACACATTGGGTGCGAGGTATGCCAATTAGAAAGTGCCACCGCATGCAGAGCTAAACCAATTTCAAGTGGTGAAAGCGCAGCCCCAATCTCGCGCAATGAAAGTAAACCTTCAGACTCAGCAACGTGCGCCGCAAAATATGCCGTATCAGTTGCGCGATCGATACCTAGGAAATAGTTCTCGTCGCTCTGCGCATTTGGGTAAAGCAATTTGGCACTTGCTAGATCGCCGCTGACTTTTCCGCCACCAACAGTTAGAACTTTGGCGCGCTTGAGCAGCTCAGCCAGTGCCGCCGGGTCAGTTCGTAGCTCGCCGGCACGGTCAATCAGGCTTGGCTGTTGGTTAATCGCGCTCATAAGGGGCAACGCTACTAGCCTTCACGCATGAAGGTAACCTCGTGGAATCTGCTCCATGGCATGAGCATTCCGCCTAAATCAGGCGATGATTTTGCGGGTTTAGCTGCCGCGGTTGCGGCCCTTCAAACCGAAGTGCTGGCAATTCAAGAAGTTGACCACAATTTGTCCAGAACAAACCATGCCAACCAATGCAGAAATATTGCACTTGCAATGGGTGCTAGCGATTGGGCATTCGCACCAGGAATCATTGGTTCCCCCGAAGGCAAATGGCAAAGTGCTGGTTCGAAAATTATTAGTAATCAAGTAAGTGATACCGAAGTTGAATCAGGCTCTTACGGCATTGGCATTGTTTCCAGGATTAAAGTCTTAAATTGGCAGCGGTTAGATCTTGGCCGCTCGTTTATTGGTGCCCCACTACTAATTCCAAATACCGAAACTGGCAAAGCAAAAGCTATTTATATTAAAGATGAACCTCGGGTAGCTCTCGCTGCTCAATTAGAAAATGGTTGGACCGTAATCAACACACACTTATCTTTCGTGCCCGGCATGAATCTAATTCAGTTGGCCAAGCTAAAGAAGTGGGCCGATACTTTTGGAGACAAAGTTTTGCTTATGGGAGATTTCAATTTACCTAGCGCAATTCCAGCAATTGGCTCAAAATGGCAATCGCTATATGCCCAGAATACTTACCCAAGTTGGAAACCAAAGATTCAGTTTGATTACATCTTAAGTAAAAGTGTCGATCTCAAAAATGTGATTCAGGTGCCAACTAGGGCATCAGGCATCAGTGATCATCTGCCTTTAACTATTGAGATTAACTAACGCTTTAAACCTTTAAGCAACTTCGGCAATCTGGCTCTTGTTATTTACACTTTGGGCACTAACGCTCTGACTGTGAGTTAGGGATTCTCGCTGAACTTTAAAGATTGAAAATAGTTCGAGACGTTTTTCATCAGGGATCGCAAAAGTTGCAGCTTTGCTCGACCAAGCATTTAGATCTGCCAAAGAATTACAAGCTGATAAGCCTTCAAGCAGACGTTCGAGATCGCCTTCGGCTAAGTTCTTCTTAGGGGCTTTATTACGGTTATTTTGATTAGCCCGCGCTACTTTCTCCATCTCTTCGCGACTAGGGCGCTTACCTTTAGCGGCAAAGCCCAAGTTAGCTAGGCAGCGGCCGATGCTTGAGGTTTCACAGTTCTCACTGGCATTAGATCGGTTAATGACGCTACTGCCCTCAATCTCGGTAGCAAAGCCGGTTGCTTGCGGACGAGCATCTTCGCGATTGGTAAATGCCTCGGTACGACAAACCCATTCCACTCGCCCATCGGTACGTTCAGTACGTTGCAGATCAGTGATGATGCGACCATCAGGAAATTTCTTCCAGAATGCTTGAATACGATTTTCGACTGGCTCGTATAGATCGATGTTGAAGTAGCTCATAATTAAGCCGCCGCAATTAACTCGTTAGCGATTACTTCATTTGGGCTAAGCGTGCCCGCGCGGAAAGCATCGGTAATTAGCTCGCGACCAGTTTCAGTAAATCGAGTTGAGATATATGAATCACGCGAATTAAAGGCGATGAAATCTAGAACCTCGCCGGTTTCGAGATGGATAGCGTCGCCATTTACGTTCTTAAGATCATCGAGAATTTTCTTGCGGAAAGATTCGCGGACGGATTGAACGATCTCAGTCTCGTAATTGGCACGCACCCACTCGGTAAAAGCATGCTCGTTGAGAATCTCAGGAGTTGCTTTCGGGGTAACTAATGAGACTTTGGCGATCTCTTCGCCATCAAGATTAGCTTTAACTGAATCGGCACCGACGGCATCGAGGGCATCGGCGAATTCACGACGCAGTCGATCTTTAGTTTCCTTGGCAGCATTTGCAATAACAGTGATTGCAGATAACTGAAGCGCTAGCTCTTTTAGATTCATTTAAGGCCCACCTTTACTCATTAGTTGTTTCGCAGTACTTAACTCTTGTTAAGTGGTTGCGATGTGATGAGTAAAGCGGGCACCACTGACAAAGCCCCCAGTGAAGGGGGCCTTGGCGGCGTGTCGCCCTTATAAATCAAGGGTTTGGTAAATCAAGGGTTTGGTAAATCAAGGGTTTGGTAAATCAAGGGTTTGGTAAATCAAGGGTTTGGTAAATCAATGGTTTGGTAAATCAATGGTTTGGCGCATTCAAAACTTAAGCGTTTAAGTTTGCTTTCTTTTGGCGTGAAGTAATGCGACCACGTTCTGCTTGATCGAGAATAACTTTACGGATACGAACAACCGCCGGAGTTACTTCAACGCATTCATCTTCGCGACAGAATTCAAGAGCACCTTCCATGTTTAGCTTCTTAGGTGGAATCAAACGCTCTGATTCATCGGTACCTGAAGCACGCATGTTGGTAAGTTTCTTTTCGCGAACACAGTTAACGTCCATGTCATCGTTACGTGAGTTCTCGCCGATAACCATTCCTTCGTAAACTTCATCGCCTGGTTCAACGAAGATAGTTCCGCGATCTTGGGTTCCATAGAGTGCATACGAAGTAACGGTGCCCATGCGGTCTGAAACTAGGGAACCAGTTGCACGAGTACGGATATCTCCGAACCAAGGCTCGTACCCATCAAATACGTGGTGGAGCAAACCGGTGCCGCGAGTTTCAGTTAAGAACTCAGTACGGAAACCAATCAAGCCACGTGATGGAACTTTGTAATCAAGGCGGATCCAACCAGTGCCGTGGTTAACCATTTGTTCCATGCGGCCCTTGCGAAGTGCCATCAACTGAGTAAGCACACCGAGATATTCTTCTGGTGCATCAATTGTTAAACGCTCCATCGGTTCATGAACCTTGCCATCAATCTTCTTGATAACTACCTGTGGCTTACCAACAGTTAGTTCGAAACCTTCTCGCTTCATGATTTCAACTAGAACAGCTAGCTGAAGTTCGCCACGACCTTGAACTTCCCAGGTATCAGGACGCTCAGTATTTAGAACACGCAATGAAACGTTACCAACTAGCTCGGCATCAAGACGGCCCTTAACTTGGCGCGCAGTAAGCAGCTTGCCACTCTTGCCCGCTAGAGGAGAGGTATTGATACCGATTGTCATAGAAATAGATGGCTCATCAACGATGATCAAGGGCAGCGCATGTGGATTTTCAGTATCAGCCAACGTCTCGCCCAAAGTAATGGTCTCGATACCAGCAACGGCGATGATGTCGCCAGGGTGAGCTTCGAGTGCTGGTACGCGCTCGAGTGCTTCAGTGATTAGAAGTTCAGAAACTTTTACTCGCTCTGTTGTGCCATCTGTTTTAATCCAGGTAACAAATTGACCCTTTTTGATAACACCTTCGCGAACGCGGCAAAGTGCTAAGCGACCAAGAAATGGTGATGAGTCAAGGTTAGTAACATGTGCTTGTAGTGGTGCACCTTCGTGATAAATCGGTGCTGGGATTGCCGAGAAGATAGTGTCGAATAAAACGTCAAGATTTGTTTCTTCTGGCATTCCGCCATCTGCTGGGCGAGTAAGTGATGCGCGACCTGCTTTAGCTGATGCGTAGACAACTGGGAATTCAATTTGTTCTTCGTTTGCGCCAAGATCAAGGAATAATTCGTAAGCCTCGTCAACAACTTCGGCGATACGTGAATCGGGGCGGTCAACTTTGTTGATCAACAAAATAACTGGCAGATTCTTTTCTAGTGCTTTACGCAAAACGAAACGTGTTTGTGGCAATGGGCCCTCTGATGCATCGACCAACAGAATTACGCCGTCAACCATTTCAAGTCCGCGTTCAACTTCGCCACCGAAATCTGCGTGGCCTGGAGTATCAATAATGTTAACGATGGTGTCGCCGCGCTTTACCGCTGTGTTCTTGGCAAGAATCGTGATGCCTTTTTCGCGTTCTAGATCCATTGAATCCATCATGCGATCTTGACCTTCACCCTGCACTTTGTGAGCAGCGAAAGCACCTGATTGCCACAACATCGCATCAACGAGGGTGGTCTTGCCGTGGTCCACGTGCGCGATAATCGCTACGTTGCGCAGATCTTCGCGCTTCTTAACTGGCAGGTCTTTTAGGTGTGCTTGAATTTTAGACATTGAATCGAAACTCCACTACATCTCCGTCGGCCATTACATATTCCTTGCCTTCCATGCGTACTTTGCCTTTAGCTTTCGCTTCAGCCATGGATCCTGCTGCAACGAGATCTGCAAAACCGACGATTTCGGCTTTAATAAATCCCTTTTGGAAATCGGTATGAATAACACCAGCGGCCATGGGTGCGGTGTCACCTTTGTGAATTGTCCATGCACGTGCTTCTTTAGGGCCGGCAGTTAAATAGGTCTGCAGTCCTAAAGTCGTAAACCCAACATGGGCCAAAGTCGCAAGACCTGGTTCTTTCAAACCAATTGATTGCAACAATTCGAGGGCATCTTCATCGCTTAGTTCAGCGAGTTCAGCTTCAGTCTTAGCATCAAGGAAAATTGCTTCGGCTGGTGTTACTAGATCTTGTAGCTTCTTACGCAAGTCAGCATCATTTAATTCAGCTGCATCAACATTGAAAACATATAAGAATGGTTTCGCGGTCAATAAGTGAAGCTCAGCAATTTCAGTTAAATCAATTTTGCTCTGCGAAAGTGGCTTACCTGATTGCAACCATTCATTTGCAGCGATTGCGGCATCTAGAACGGTCTGCTTATCCTTTGATAAACGAACTTCTTTTTCCAAACGTGGCAGCGCTTTTTCAATAGTTTGTAAGTCGGCGAGCGCTAATTCGGTATTGATTGTTTCCATGTCACTCGCTGGATCAACGCGACCATCGACGTGAACCACATCGCCATCGGTGAAAACGCGGATGACCTGGCAGATTGCATCGGTATCGCGAATATTGGTTAGGAACTTATTGCCTAGGCCGGCACCTTCAGATGCACCCTTAACGATTCCGGCGATATCAACGAATGAGACCACCGCAGGCAAAATCTTTTCAGAGCCGAAGATTTCAGCGAGCTTGGCTAGACGCTCATCAGGAACCCCGACTACGCCGACGTTTGGCTCGATCGTGGCGAAGGGATAGTTGGCGGCTAGAACGTTGTTTTTGGTGAGCGCATTAAAAAGGGTCGACTTTCCCACATTTGGCAGACCGACGATTCCGATTGAGAGGCTCACGAGGAGTAGAGCCTACGCGAGTATGTCAGTGCTTCCTGCCACGATAGGCCCATGTCAGCATCAGTAGTGGTTCTTCTAACAGGCTTGGCCATCGGCTTAGCCCTTGGTTTCTTCATCGCCAGCCTTAAAAACAAGGCAGATCAGGCACAAGGTGATTCAGCTTCAGCTGGAATCGCGGCCGAACTCGCCGGGGCAAAGGCGCTGGTTGAAAATTTAACGCAGCAAATTGCAACTATGAATTCGCAGAACACCACAAGTGCTGCGCTCAATGAAGCGATTGCCGACGTCAAAACTCGCATGAGTTCGCTTTCAACCCAAACTGCTGATGCCGAAACCAAACGCGCTGCTGCCGAATCTGCAATTAAAACTCAGATCGAATCAATGCAAGTTGGTAACCAAAATCTTCTAGAGCAAGCCACAAAGTTGGCGGGCGCACTTTCTAGTTCGCAAACTCGTGGTCGCTTCGGTGAAGTGCAACTCGAAATGTTGCTCGAAAATGCTGGCCTGATCGAAGGCATTCACTTTGAAAAGCAAAGTTCTGATCGTGGCAACGATGAAATTTCTCGCCCAGATATTCAAATTGCAATCCCTGGTGGCTCTCGCATTTTTATTGACTCCAAGTTTCCATTTACTCGCTTCTTAGAAGCAGTCGATGCCCAAGATGAAGAAACTCGCGATTCACTCATGCAACAACATGCTAAAGATTTACTTAAGCACGTCGAAGCACTTGCAAAGCGCGATTATCAGGGAGTTACCTTCTCTCCTGATTTCGTAGTTCTTTTCGCACCTTTTGAATCAATCTTGTCTGAGTCGTTGCGCGTTGATCCAATGTTGCTTGAAAAAGCTTTCGCAAAGAATGTAACGATTGCTACACCAACAAATATGTTGGCGCTGCTGCGAACTGTGGCTTATGCCTTTGGTCGACAAGATCTAGCTGACAATGCCGTTGCGATTCAGGGCCATGCCAGCGAGCTACTGAAGCGTGTGGGCTCACTGCATGCAAAGCTAGCTACTTTGGGCGATCGCATTAAGTCAGTAGAACGCGGCTTTAACGATGTAGTTCAAACCGCTGAAACCTCATTATTACGTCCGGCTCGCAGCATGGTGAACCTAGGAGTAAGTACTGGTGCCAATAAACTAGCGCCGTTAAATGATATTGATGATGAAGTTCGTGCAATTAAGTCTGCTGCTTTAGAGATTGATTACATTGACGCCGAAGAGGATGAGAAATAATGAGCACAACAGTTGGTCGTAAAGTTGCCATCACTGGGCCTGGCCTTAAAAAAGAGGGCATCATCGTTTTGCAGTTCTTCTTTATCGGCATCTTCTCTTACCTAGAACTTCTATTTCGCAATGGTTTTGGCATCATCACCGGTTTAGTAATCATGTTGGTGACTTTTGGCGGCGTTCAATACGGTCGCAATGGCACTAGCTATGTGGCTGCGGTTAATCCTCCGCTAGCCTTTGCTTCGCTTGCCTTCGTTGAGCTAATCACTCGAAGTGGTTTATCAATCACTCGCTTCGGCATTGATTTCTTAGCAGCCCTTGCTACCCAAGCACCGTTCTTACTTATCTCAGCTGCCTACGCTTGGTATTTCTACTTTGATCGTCGCGCCAAGGCACATAAGCGCCAGCGCGCTGAATAAAATAAGAGTTTTACCACTTTAAGATATTGTGATCGAACCAATTTCCATCGTGGTGACTTTACCTGTCCAGTCCACAGATTGAGAAACTAGTTTGTAGACTCCGGCAGGAAGTCCTGCCGGCACATTCATGGTTGTGATGTAAAGCTTATTTGTGTCAGCGCCATTTTGAAATGTTGGTCTTGCTGCAGTTGCAACCGTAGTTCCGCTGGCATTTTTTAGCCAAATGTAATCTAAATTCGATGCAACATCATCTTTCGCTCTTGCAGAAATTGTTATCATTCCAGCTCCGGTTAATGAGCTTGGCGTTGCTACAACATCTTCGACTGTGGGTTTTGCAGAATCCATCAGAGTAGATGTGAAACCAGTCCCCAGAAATGTTCGTCCGCTGTTTCCGTAAGCATCCTCGGCAAATAAATAAATTCTACAAGCTGTATTGGCGACCGGGTTGGTTGCCACTATTGGAGAAACGCTGGTAAAAGGGGTTGTGAAAGCTTGACCACATACTGCAGGATCGTTATCTAATCTATATTTCCAACCTGGTACTACCACAAATTGCACGGTAGTGAGCAGCTGTGCTCGCCCGAAAAATGTTGATTGAGGCTGAAGCGTGATGCTCATGTAAGTAGTTACAGATATTTCGCTAGCTACAGACTCTGAGTCTTTGGTTGCCGTCAATCGCAATTTATATGTAGTCGATGGCGTTAGCGTTGAAATTAAATTTGAGCCTGCACATCCACTACAGACAGTCTTTAAAAGGGTTCCAGCAGAATCCAAGAGATCTAACTTGTAACTTGTGCCGGCTACAACTGTGTAACCAACTTGGATGCTGTCGCGCTTTGCAAAAGTTGAAGTAAATGTCGGTGTGGCTAGCGGTACTTTAAATGTGAAACTTACAGAGCTCGAAGTAGCTGAGTTAAAACCGGCACTTCCAGATTTAATTGCAGTTACTACGCACGTGGTGGCAGAAGTAGCGCTTAAGGTTGCGCCACTTATGACACAACCCGAACCACTAACTTGGAAAGTTATTTCTCCAGTTCCAGACCCGCCCGAAGTTGTAAGTGAAATCGGCGAAGTAGTGAAACCTGTGCGTGTCGAATTAGAAACTGTAAGTGGAGCTTGGTCAGCAAGCGCAAATACAAATGTTTTCGTGGATGACGTAGCTGCGTTAAATCCACTACTCGCAGCTTTGACAGCAGTAACAACGCAATTCGTTACTGATGCAGCGGCTAGCGATGTACCGGAAACAACACAGTCAGCGCCACTCACGGTAAAACTAATGTCTCCAGTGCCTGACCCCCCTGTGGTCGTAAGAGATACCGTGGTGCCAGGAAGATTTCGTAGTGTCGTATTACTTATTGAGAGCGTTACTTGGTTTTGATTTCTGAAAGAATAACTCTTCCTGTCAGATGTTATTGCGTTAAATCCAGTACTAGCAGCTTTATTGGCCCAAGCAGTACAAGTTGTTTCGATTGAAGAGGTCAATGTACTGCCACTTAACGTGCAGCCATTTCCAGTAACTTCATAATTAACAGCGCCAGTTCCGGATCCACCATTGGTTGTGAGCGTTATTGAAGTTCCTGGAAGGTAGCTCAATAAAATTGGATACAAAACAAGTGGGTTCTGATTTGCGTTAGCAAAAGTAAAACTTTTTGCCACAGAGGTAATGGCGTTAAAGCCATTGCTTGCAGCTTTTGTCGCGGTGACCGTGCATGTAGCAACAGACGAAGCGGTCAAAGAAGTACCGCTGATAGAACAACCAGTGCCGCTAACTGAAAAGCTCACTGCTCCAGTGCCGGAACCACCTGATGTGGCTAGAGAAATTGTAGATCCGGGTATGGCTGTCAATGTTGTATTTGAAATTGTTAAGGTTGATTGATTCGCATTCGCAAAGCTGAAGCTCTTTGTTGCAGATGTTATGGAGTTAAAGCCAGTACTTGCGGACTTGGTTGCGGTAACAACACATATTGCAGCTGCCGAAGCAGTCAGGCTGCTACCACTTACAGAGCACCCAGTTCCGCTGACTGAATAACTCACTGCTCCAGTTCCGGAACCACCTGTGGTCGCGAGAGTAATTGTTGATCCAGGAATCGCAGTTAGCGTCGTATTTGAAATAGTAAGAGTGGCTTGGTTTCCTAACGCAAAGATAAAGGTTTTTGTTGAGGAAGTCGCCGAGTTGTACCCGGTACTAGCCGCCTTAATTGCCGTAACAACACATGTTGCGGCAGTTGAAGCGGTCAAATTGCTGTCGCTAATTGTGCATCCAGAACCACTCGCTGAATAGGTGACCGCACCTGTTCCAGAACCACCACTAGTCGTTAAAGTAAAAGTTGAACCAGGAGATGCTGCAAGGGAAGTGTTTGAAATCACCAAAGTTGCTTGATTTGTAATCACGAAGGTAAAGCTCTTCGTTGCTGAAATTGCGGCGTTAAATTCTGTACTAGCCGCCTTCGTTGCAGTCACAACACAGGTTGCGGAAGTTAAAGCGGTCAAATTGCTACCGCTAATCAAACATCCGGTTCCACTAGCTGAGTAGCTAACCTCGCCTGTTCCAGATCCCCCCGTTGTCGTGAGTGCAATTGCGGTTCCTGGAATTGCAGTTACGACTGAGTTTGAAATACTCAGAGTGGCTTGGTTTACCAAAGCAGCCTTAGCAGCAGTTGTTGGTGTAGCCGTTGGTGTGACAGCTGGTGCTGGCGTTACAACAGGTGCTGGCGTTGGTGTTGGTGTAACAACCGGTACTGGTGTTGGTGTTGGCGTTACAACCGGTACTGGTGTTGGTGTTGGCGTTACAACCGGTACTGGTGTTGGTGTTGGCGTTACAACCGGTACTGGTGTTGGTGTTGGCGTTACAACCGGTACTGGTGTTGGTGTTGGTGTAACAACCGGTACTGGTGTTGGTGTCGGTCTCGGTGTTGGCGTAACAACCGGTACTGGTGTCGGTGTTGGTGTCGGCGTTGGAGTGACGCCTGATGTTGGCGTGGCAACTCGTGATGGAGTTGGTGTTGGCGTGACTACAGGTGCAGGTGATGCGACTGGAGTTGCTGCCACAACTCGGATAAAAATACTCAAATTACTAGCCTTGTACTGATCTGTTTCGTCAGTAAAAACCACCAAGTTGCAGTTTCCAACTTTTTTAAACTCAACTACATATAAGGGAATGAGCGAACAATTGCTAGTAGAGCCAATTGCCAAACGATAGTTCGAATTTCCTTGAGTTCGAATATCTAATTTCGATTGTGTGCCAACCGAAAATTCAGTTGGGCCGTTGTAAGTAATTGTCTGGCTAGGGCGCTCTTGTGAATCTGTAGAACCTGATGTTGGTCCATTTACAGAAGGAATTGATGTCGAAGCTGGTGTTGGTGCTGGAACCTTTTTTGTTAAAGATGTGAATGTACGGCCCACGGTATTCAAATTTCCATTTGGCAAAGTTGTGGCCCAGCGAAGTGTGGATCCCTCCGGAACATCCACCGCGGCCCAAGGTTGCACTGGCTGAGAAGATGGACAAGTGGTGACTTCATTCCACCCCATCGTTGCACTCAGAGTCTGCCAACTGCGAAGTCCTTGGTATTGCAATACGACGCTTTGTTCGCGACTTAAACAAGTACCAGACCAGACGTAATAAGTATTGTTGGCGATCGCTGCTTTGCGAATTGATTCCAAACTTGCTGCAGATGTCGGAGAAGGCGTTGGTGACACGACTGGTGCTGGAGTTGATAAGACGACTGGCACTGGAGTTGGTGATGGTGTCGGAGTTTGTGTGACAACTGAAGTCGGCGTAGGTGTAGGTTTTGGTTTAGCAGCTACCTTTACGCCTTTGTTCCAAACCAGTTTGTTTCCTGATTTAATGCAGGTGTATTTGATTCCCTTGACGGTTGAAGTTGAGTTCAGTTTTGGACAAGAATCCCCTGCCTTAACTGCAGCACTGGCTATATTTACATTCAGTGGAAGTAACAAGATGGTCGAACAGAGAACTGCTAGAAACGAGTTCCTTCTGCTCATAGGCAAATATTAACTTTCCGGATACCTCAAGGTAAAGGGTTATCCCTGTGCAGCTGCCTTAATATCTTTACGTAGCTCTGGCGGCAACGCGAAAAGTAATGATTCTTGCGCAGCTGTAACAGTTTCAACTTCCCCGAAACCGCGCTCTGCTAGCCACTTCAGTAAATCATCGACCAAGATTTCCGGCACTGATGCGCCGCTAGTAACACCAATGGTTTCAACGCCAGTTAGCCATTCCTCTTTTGCTTCGGCGGCATAGTCAATTAAGTAAGCCTGTGGGGTGCCATATTCCTTAGCAACTTCCACTAAGCGCACAGAGTTAGATGAATTTGTTGAGCCTACAACAATTACTAAATCTGCTTGTGGGGCAATGACCTTAATTGCATCTTGGCGATTAGTTGTTGCATAACAAATGTCATCTGATGGTGGATCTTGAATTTCTGGGAAACGTTCTTTAAGAATCGCAACAGATTGCAGAGCTTCATCAACGCTAAGAGTTGTTTGAGATAGCCAAGCTAATTTCTTGCCTGGAGTTGGTTGCACGGTGCGAGCAGAATCTAAGCCATCGACTAATTTAACTTTGCCGACAGCCTCACCCATGGTGCCTTCGACTTCTTCGTGGCCTTCGTGACCAATAAATAAAATTTCTAAATCTTCAGCGGCGAAACGTTTTGCTTCGTGATGAACTTTGGTAACCAATGGGCAAGTTGCGTCAATTGTTTTTAGATTGCGGCCGGCTGCTTCTTCGTGAACTGCTGGTGAAACTCCGTGAGCTGAGAAAACAACGATCTTGCCTTCGGGTACTTCATCGGTTTGATCTACGAAAATGGCACCGCGAGCTTCAAGAGTTGAAACCACATGCTTGTTATGCACGATCTGCTTGCGCACATAAACCGGAGCACCGTAAAGCTCGAGCGCTTTTTCAACAGTGATCACAGCGCGGTCAACGCCGGCGCAATAGCCGCGTGGCGCAGCTAAGAGGATTCGCTTACTCATAGGCGTAAGTCTATTAGGATCGTTCCATGCTCGAAACTTCAAGTGACTCTCCCGCACCAGTTAGGGCGGTTACTGAAGCGATCAAGGAATATCTCGATCGGTTAGGGCCAATCTGGATCGAAGGCGAGATCGCCGAACTCAATGAACGAAGTGGCGGAATGGCCTTTTTACGCCTGCGTGACTCGAGCGTTGATATGAGCCTTTCAGTGATGTGTCACAAATCGGTATTGGCTAGCGTGGCTCCACTACCAGCAAATGCCCGCGTTGTGCTTTATGCCAAAGGCTCTTGGTATACCAAGAATGGTTCTTATACTTTATCGGCCCGCGAAATTCGCCAAGTTGGCGTTGGTGAATTATTGGCTCGCCTCGAGGCGTTAAAAACTATGTTGGCGGCTGAAGGATTATTTGCGACAGAAAACAAAGTTGCCCTGCCACTACTGCCTCGCAAAATTGGTTTGATCTGTGGTCGCAATACCGATGCCGAACGCGATGTAGTTGAAAATGCCAAGCGACGTTGGCCAGCTGTGCAATTTGAAATTCGCGAAGTTACCGTGCAAGGCGCGGCCGCCGTTAGTGAAGTTTCGGCAGCACTCGCCGAACTCGAAGCACTGGCTGATGTTGATGTAATTATCATTACTCGCGGTGGCGGATCCTTTGAAGATCTTCTGCCATTTAGCGATGAAGGTTTAGTTCGTTTAGCGGCGCAATGCAGCACACCTATTGTTAGCGCAATCGGCCATGAGAAAGATTCACCGCTACTTGATTTAGTTGCTGACTTCCGCGCATCAACGCCGACAGATGCAGCAAAGCGCGTGGTGCCAGATATTAATGAAGAGATTGACTTAATTGAAAAACTTCGTGATCGTGCTAGTCGCTTTATGCGAAATATGATTGAACTTGAAAGTTCGAAGATTGCTAACTTGGCTGCACGCCCAGTTCTACGTGACCCAGCCGTAATGATTACTTCGCGGTTAGAAATTGTTACCTCCTTACGCGATCGTTCGATTCGTAGTTTCCAAGGTCGTCTGGCAATTGCTCAAGAAGAGTTGCAACAGGTAACGGCTCGAGTGCGCGCACTTTCGCCACAGGCCACCCTTGATCGCGGATATGCCGTGGTGCAATTAGCCGATGGCAGCATTGCCCGCGATAGCGCTGCGCTAAAAGATGGCGAAAAGCTGCGAATTAGACTGGCCCAAGGTGAGACCAGCGCCATGGTTACAAGTTAAAGAGCAGGCAGTAGATTTAAGCCATGGCCTCTGAAAAGAAGATCTCCTACGAAGCAGCGCGTGACGAACTAGCGCAGGTAGTTTCATCGCTAGAAACAGGTGGCGCAACTCTCGAAGATTCCCTGAAGTTGTGGGAACGCGGAGAAGAGCTCGCAAAGATCTGCCAGGAATGGCTAGATGGGGCGAAGGCAAAGTTAGATTCAGTTAAGCCAAGCGAATAGGTGCACCAGATGTCTCCTGAATTCACATATTCCGATTTATTGCCCGTTGGCCCAGATACCACCAAATATCGCAGCCTTGGCACCGAAGGTGTTCGCACCTTAAAAGTTGGCGAACTAGAGTTTCTCGAGATCGCACCCGAGGCAATTGAGAAATTAACTAGCACTGCAATTCACGATATCTCGCATTATTTGCGCGCTGAGCATTTACAGCAATTAGCAAATATTTTAAAAGATCCTGAAGCCTCACCTAATGATCGTTTCGTGGCACTCGACCTTTTAAAGAATGCCAATATTGCAGCGGGCGGAATTTTGCCGATGTGCCAAGACACCGGAACTGCAATTGTCTCCGGTAAAAAAGGTCAATTTGTTTTAACTCAGAGCAAAGATGAAGTTGCGATCTCTAAAGGTATCTACGATGCTTACACAAATTTAAATCTGCGTTATTCGCAGATGGCCCCAGTTACAACTTGGGATGAAAAGAACACAGGCAATAACTTGCCGGCCCAGATTGAAATATATGCAGATAGCGATCATTACGATGAATACAACTTCTTATTCATTGCCAAAGGTGGTGGCAGCGCTAATAAATCTTTTCTTTATCAAGAGACCAAGGCTGTTCTGAACCCAAAGTCATTTATGTCTTGGCTTGACGAGAAGTTGCGTTCAATTGGTACAGCGGCTTGTCCGCCGTATCACTTAGCAATTGTCATCGGCGGCACTAGCGCCGAGCACACTGTAAAGACCGCGAAATTGGCTAGTACTAAGTATCTAGATTCGCTGCCAACTAAGGGCGATGCCGCTACTGGTCATGGTTTCCGCGATGTAGAACTTGAACAACAAGTTCTCGAACTAACTCGCACTCTCGGAATTGGTGCGCAATTCGGTGGCAAGTATTTCTGCCACGACGTGCGCGTTGTTCGTCTGCCTCGACATGGGGCATCGCTGCCAATTGCAATTGCGGTTTCATGTTCAGCTGATCGCCAGGCTAAAGGCAAGATCACTAAAGATGGCATCTTCCTCGAAGAGCTAGAGCGCGAGCCAGCCCACTTCTTGCCCGAGACCACCGATGAACATCTAAATGATGGCGTTGTAAATATTAATTTGAACCAACCAATGGAAAATGTTTTGGCCGAGCTTTCCAAGCACCCGCTTAAGACTCGCATCTCGCTAACCGGAACTTTGGTTGTGGCCCGCGACTTAGCCCATGCCAAGATCAAGGCGATGATGGATGAAGGTGCACCGCTACCTGATTATTTACGTGATTTCGCGGTTTATTACGCTGGCCCAGCTAAGACTCCCGAAGGTTATGCCTCGGGTTCCTTCGGACCAACAACTGCCGGTCGCATGGATTCTTACGTTGAATATTTCCAGAGTCGCGGTGGCTCCAAGATTATGTTGGCGAAAGGAAATCGCTCAAAGGCGGTAACTGATTCTTGTAAAGCGCATGGTGGTTTCTATCTTGGTTCGATCGGTGGCCCGGCTGCCAGACTTGCGCAAGATTGCATCAAGAAAGTTGAAGTTTTAGATTTCGCCGAACTTGGCATGGAAGCAGTTTGGAAAATCGATGTCGTTGATTTTCCAGCCTTCATTGTGGTTGACGATAAAGGCGGAGATTTCTTTGCTGAGACTTCAAAGCCAATAATGATCGGCATGGGTCCAAAGAACTAATCAAAAAGTTCTTAAGCTAAAAACTAAAGCGGCTTAGTACCAGTTAGAGCGCTTGAATTTAGCCCACGCTTTGCATGGGGTGTCATAGCGGACTTCGATATAGCGAAGCCCCCAAGAAATCTGAGTTACCGGGTTGGTGCGCCAGTCAGTTCCGGCAGAATCCATCTTGGTGGCAGGCAAGGCTTGTGGAATTCCGTGAGCACCCGTGCGCTTATTGCTGGCGCGATAGTTCCAGTTGCTCTCTTTAATCCAGAGGTCATCTAGGCAGGCATACTGCTTATCGCCCCAGCCGTACTTTTCATCCATCAAAGATCTGGCAACTTCGCGAGCACCATCGGGGGTGCGGGCAAGTTCGACGCTGGCACTTGCTGAGGAAACCAAAGACATCGCTGAGGCCGAAACTGTGGCCGAGGAAGCTAGTTCACTAAAGAGGGCAGCTTCGATTGGCGCGATCTCTGGATCAGTCTTTGACGTCAAAAAGATCTCGCCAGCGAAACCATCCAATACCTCAGATGCCGGCAAGGTCATTGAGGTCGTCTCGGAAAACTCAAGGCCATAGGCACTTGGTTGCAAGATTGCACAACCTAAGAAAGCAGCCACAGTTGTCCAGATCGCTAATGCGCGACGGGAAGAGTTCAAACGAAAACTCACGGTGACTCCTTATCTTTGCCTCTAAATCTCACCTGTTCGGGTGAGTAACAGGGTTTAGACTGGCAAGGAGCACCGACATCGGCAAATTAAAATACGCGTGAGTCGCAAATTCTAAGGATTGACACATCTAGGCCAGTTGTAAAAGTGCAGGTCACCTAGGCAGAAGTCCGATATGTCCGATATGTGAGTGTGACATTAAAAAGGGCCTCTTTTTCGGGCCTCGCAGCACCGGCCAACTAGTTCGGAATCGGGCCTTCGAGCAGCTCGGTAACTAGGGCGGCGATCGGTGAGCGCTCTGAACGAGTCAGGGTCACGTGGGCGAAGAGCGGGTGGCCCTTCAAAGTTTCGACCACGGCGACGACGCCATCGTGGCGGCCGACTCGCAAGTTGTCGCGTTGGGCAATGTCGTGGGTCAGGATCACTCGTGAAGATTGGCCGATGCGCGAGAGCACGGTCAGCAAAACACCGCGTTCGAGCGACTGGGCTTCATCAACAATGACAAATGAGTCGTGCAAAGAGCGGCCACGAATGTGAGTCAGCGGCAGAACTTCGATTAGTCCGCGGTCAATAATTTCATCAATGACTTGTTGGCTAACTAAAGCCCCCAAAGTATCGAAAACGGCCTGGGCCCAGGGCGACATTTTTTCGCCTTCGCTACCTGGCAAGTAGCCCAGCTCTTGTCCGCCAACCGGATAAAGGGGGCGGAAAATTA
Source organism: Candidatus Planktophila sp. (assembly GCA_044374325.1). Classification (GTDB taxonomy): domain Bacteria; phylum Actinomycetota; class Actinomycetes; order Nanopelagicales; family Nanopelagicaceae; genus Planktophila. Next base: position 279 of record JBILOR010000008.1, on the reverse strand, counting down.
CCACCTTCTTATGCAGTCGCTTTTCCATAACTGCTTCGAGGCCGGCGCAAAGTGCGAGCGCGCTCTTGCCGGTACCGGCACGACCACCGAGAGAAACGATGCCGATATCCGGATCAAGCAAAAGATCAAGAGCAATTCTTTGTTCGGCGCTACGACCATGAAGACCAAAGGCGTTGCGATCGCCTCGAACTAATTGCAATTGTTTATCGACGGTCACTCGAGCTAAAGCGCTACCTTTTTCAGAGTGCAAAACGATGCCGGTGTGAACTGGCAGTTGGT
>JBILOR010000079.1:0-5621 GCA_044374325.1 Candidatus Planktophila sp. | reverse complement strand
AAATCGAAACCTTCAAGGATGAAGTATCCGATCCAGAGAACTGCGATTAATAAAAACCAAGTGCTTTGATATGTCATTTTCTATTCCTTTCCTGCAGTCCTAGTAACTCATCACGAGTTTTTGCTGGTCAGATCCACCGAGTTCTGGATCTTCATAGTCGAGTTCCTCAGTTGGTCCTATCTCGATAACTCGCAGAATTAAACCGACTTCAATGAAAGCCAAAATTCCATAAAGCAATGTAAAGACGATCATGGTGAATAACACTGCTCCCGCCGAAACCACTTGGCTTATGCCATCTTCGGTTTTTATCAAACCGAATACCGCCCATGGTTGACGAGCAGTTTCGGTAAAGATCCAGCCAAATGAATTAGCTAGAAGCGGAATAAATGGCAACGAGATCATGGCTGGTGCAAACCAGCGTCCATGAGGTGTGCCACCGCGACGCATCTGCCATAAGGCAAGCAGCGCAAATAGCGAACCAAGGACTCCAAATCCGATCATCAATCTAAATGACCAATATGCTAATGGGATATTTGGGGTGTAGTCGCCTGGACCAAATTCTTGGTCGTACTTAGCTTCTAGATCATTTACGCCTTCGACTACGCCATTGAAATTTCCAGTCGACATAAATGAGAGAGCCGAAGGAATATCAATTTGGAATACCGATCTGGAACCATCGAGAGTTCCGATAGTAAGTAATGAGAATGGCGCAGACTCCGTGGTGTCATATAGCGCTTCAGCTGCTGCCATCTTCATTGGTTGCTGTTCGGTCATTATTCTTGCAGTGATATCGCCAGAGACGCTTACGAACACGATACTTACCAACATTGTGATCAAACCAAGTTTTAAAGTGCCTCGCGCCATTTCGATATCTTTTTTCTTGATGATTAACCAAGCTGAGATTCCAGCCATAAATGCTGCACCAGTAAATGCCGCTGATGGAATAGTATGGAAGAAAGTTGCTACAGCTGTGTTTTGAGTTAACACCGCCTTGAAGTCAACTAACTCAGCTCGATTCTTAACTTCGTTGTAAATGTAACCAACTGGATGTTGCATCCAAGCATTAGCTGCCAAAATAAAATAAGCCGAAAGTAAAGTGCCAGTTGCGGCTATCCAAATTGTGGCGAGGTGTAATTTCTTAGGCAATCGATCCCAACCAAAAATCCACAACCCTAAGAAGGTGCTTTCCAAGAAGAAGGCGAGCAGGCCTTCAATTGCAAGTGGTGCACCGAAGATGTCGCCAACGAAGCGCGAGTATGAAGACCAGTTCATTCCGAACTGAAACTCTTGCACAATGCCAGTAACTACACCGATAGCAAAGTTGATTAAGAACAACTTTCCAAAGAATTTAGTAGCTCGGAGATATTTCAACTTCGCTGTGCGATACCAGGCTGTATGTAGACCAGCTACGAGAAAAGCCATTCCAATTGTGATTGGCACAAAGAGGAAGTGATAAACGGTTGTGATAGCGAATTGCCACCGGGCCAGATCTAGTGAATTCATAGATCGATCTCCATTTCTAAAGAGGCTAAAACCTCTCGAGGCTTAGTTTCCGCTGGGTGTAAAGAGATTTCATATAAATTTCTTGGGGCTGCCCCTCATGGGCATAAGTCACACCCTTGAGATTTCAGCGCAACCTAAGTGATAGCGATGCCGAGTTCTGGCCGCTAATTGAGCGTGATTCGCCTTTAGAGGGGGTAGCAAGGTAACCTTTGCTCCTGCCTGAAGCGGCTCAGCTGTTTTGGCGCATTACCCAATTGATTAGCTAATAAGGAGCACGACCATGGCAGCAAACTGCGATATCTGTGGCAAAGGCCCAAGCTTTGGAAACAAGGTTTCACACTCACAGGTAAAGACTCGTCGTCGCTGGAATCCAAATATTCAGCGCGTGCGCACCCTTGTGGCTGGCGCAACTAAGCGTCAGAACGTGTGTACTTCTTGCCTTAAGGCCGGCAAAGTAACTCGCTAACTTAACTTTTTAATCGAAATGGCGCCAGGTATCTGGCGCTTTTTCATTTCCTGAGACGCTTAAGCCACTTCCGGCGCTTACGTTTCCAATGAGCAATCCCGGCAAATCTTTTCCAGTAGCCAGAAACACATGATCTTCGCCGCCACCCAAAATTAAGTCAGCAACCGAAACATTTAACTCTTCACTTAAAGTTCTTAGCTCTACAAAATCTGCTGCTGCTTGAAAAAGATTGAAATCAAGATTGAACTTCACCTTTGAAGCCACCGCCATTTGTTCTGCTTGCGTAATAATTGAATCACTCACATCGCTCATCGCCGTAGCTTGCGCAAGATTGGCGGCGTAAGCGTAATTAAGAGTTGGTGCTCGGAACGCGGCAACTGCGCGTTTTGCCGAATCCGATTCAATCGGTAAACCTTTTTCAAGAATTGCTAAACCAGCACGTGACCAACCTGTCAGATTAGATAGATAAATCTGATCACTTATTTGTGCTCCGCTACGCAAAATCGCCGTTTCAACTTCGCCAAGCGCGGTTATTGCAATTGTGACTGCAGCACCTTTAGCTAGATCTCCCCCAACTACGGCCGCACCTACTAAGTTCGCCTCGAAGGCAATTCCTTTAGCTAAGTTCTTAATCCATTCCAGATCTTCATTTCCGGTTAGCGAGACAGCTACAACTAGGAAAGTTGGCTTTGCACCCATGCTAAAGACATCAGCTAAATTAGCTGCCGTAATTTTGCGCCCGATCTCAAAGGCACTAGACCATTCCAATCGAAAATGAACTCCTTCGACCGCCATATCCGTTGTAATAACCGTGCGGCTTGAAGTTCGTATAACAGCAGCGTCGTCGCCAATGCCCACTTCTAGATTTGGATTACTGCTCGCAAAAATTTGCGCCAACAGCGCGATAACTTCGCTTTCAGTAAAAGCCATGCGGTGATTCTATTCCCGCAAGATATCCACTAGAGAATTGGAGGCGAAATGCGCTACCTTTCTCACTTAGTTCAAGGCAATAAGGAGACCAAAATGTCAGTACAGGCCTACATCTTGATTCAGACCGAAGTTGGAAAAGCGGACAGTGTCGCTAAGTCCGTTTCGGCGATCGCTGGCGTAACTCTGGCTGAAGGCGTTACTGGTCCTTACGATGTAATCATGCGGGCTGAGGCACCAAGCATGGAAGATTTTGGTCGCATGATTCTTTCTAAAGTACAAGGCGTTGCAGGTATTACTCGCACCCTGACTTGCCCGGTTACCACTTTCTAAAGACCAGCCTTCAAACTTTTAGTTACCAAGCACTCCATTAGTTCGGCGCTTAGCGGTATCAATTAACGCTTGCACAATTTGCTCGTAACTTTTGCCGGTGGCTGCCCACATCTTAGGAAAGACGGAAGTCGTCGTAAATCCTGGCATGGTGTTAATTTCATTAATCACGACTTCGCCGGCATTGGTATAGAAGAAATCTACTCGAGCTAAACCGCTACAGCCGAGGGAAGTGAATGCATCTAGAGAAGCGGCGCGAATTGCATCGCTAGCACTTTCCGGAATATCGGCCGGAATAATGATGTCAGTAGCGCCATCTAAGTACTTTGCTTCGAAATCATAGAACTCAAACTTTGAATCAATTTTAATTTGGCCAACCTTTGATGCTTGTGGCGCGCCATCAATTTCCAATACCGCACATTCAATCTCTAAACCAATAACCGCGCTTTCAATCATAGCTTTTGGATCAAAACGATGAGCTTCGGCAATTGCACTTGCAAAGTGTTCAGAACTTTTAACTTTAGTTGTTCCCCGACTTGAACCACCTCGTGCTGGTTTAATAAACAGTGGGTAGCCGAGAGCATCGGCTTTCTTCTGCCACTCTGACTTGTCGTTGCTCCATTGCGTTGCAGTAACGGTAAATCCTTCGGCAACTTTTAAACCGTGTGCTGCAAAAATTGGTTTAGCGAAAGATTTATCCATCGCTACCGCTGAAGCCAACACTCCGCTTCCAACATAAGGTAGATCGGCAATCTCAAAGAAACCTTGGATTGAACCATCTTCGCCATATGGACCGTGCAAAGTTGGAAAAACTAAATCCACGTTTAACGATTTACCGCCGACGCTAAAGCCTGATACATCTGCGACAACAGCTGGAGCGCTACCTGGTACTTCAGGCAACTTTGCGTCGATGATGCTCAGTTGATGTGATTCTGGAACTAAAACCCAATTGCCCTCTTTAGTGATTCCAATCAACAACACGTCATATTTTGTGCGATCAATTGCGGTTAGGACTCCCCCGGCTGACAAGCATGAAATCTCATGTTCAGAGCTACGACCACCAAATATGATCGCAATCGTCTCTTTACTCATTTGATGAAGTTTTCTGACTCGGTGCTGATCTTCATCAAACGATCCATCGCTTCTTGCGGGGTTAAAAGACCTTTAATCAAATCGGCTACTGCTTCAATAATTGGGACCTCAACACCTACGCGGTGAGCAACTTCAATGACCGCGCTTGCTGAGGCTACGCCTTCAACCGTGCGCGAGAAATGTTGGCGAGCATTCTCGTAGCTACCACCTCGACCAATTGCTTCGCCAAAGGTACGGTTGCGTGAAAGTGGTGAGCCACATGTTGCTACCAAGTCGCCCATACCAGCCAAACCAGCTGCAGTTAATGGATCTGAACCATGTGCTGCACAGAGTCGCGCGACCTCATTTAGGCCACGGGTAATAATCATCGCTTGCGTATTCTCGCCAAGATCTAAACCGATTGCGATACCAACTGCGAGCGCGATTACATTTTTTACCGCGCCAGCTAATTCGCAGCCCATTACATCGGTAGAGGTGTAAACCCGGTAATACTTGGCTTTAAAAATCTCTTGCAGTTCTTTTGCTAGTTCGATTGATTGCGAAGCCACAACCGCTGCCGCAGGTTGACGCAAAATTAATTCATCGGCCAAGTTCGGTCCGGTAATTACGGCAATTTTGCGATTGGGCAAGATCTCCTCGATGATCTCACTCATGCGCATCTGAGTTGAAATTTCAATGCCCTTTAAAGTACTGATAATAACTTCATCACCTTTAAACAAGAGCTTTAGTTCAGTTAACTTCTCGCGCAAACTCTGAGCTGGAATCGCTAAAACAATATATTTTGAGTGCGCAAATGCTTCGTTGATATCGCTCGTCGCCTTCAGCGAATCAGGCAAAACTTGGCTTCCTAGATATTTGCTATTGGTGTGCGCAGTATTGATCTCTGCAACTACTTCTTCGCGACGCCCCCATAGTAGAACTTCGTTTGCTCCATCAGCTAGGACCTGAGCCATCGTGCTTCCCCAGGCGCCGGCGCCCAGAACGGTAATTTTCGCCATTACTTGCGCTTCTTTTTGTAGTTTCCGGTGCGAGGTAACGCAGAATTATGAGGATCAAAAATCTCGGTGGGGCGCTTTTCGCCACGAAGTTCTTCCAAGATCGAAGTAATAGCGGCCATCGCGTAAGCGGTTGCTTCAGCCATTGCTTCGGGGTCTCCTTCTTTGCCGTACCACTTACTAAAATCTAGTGGAGCCCCAGCCTTTACCTGCAATTTCGTGCGCGGAAAAAACTTAAATTTTTTACCGTAAGCGGGCAAAACTTCCTGAGCCCCCCATTGCGCAACCGGAATAACTGGCGCTTTGGT
>JBILOR010000078.1:0-5650 GCA_044374325.1 Candidatus Planktophila sp. | reverse complement strand
CTTACCATCTTTAGTTTTGTAAGTATTACGTGGGGCATTATTAACTGAACGATTTCCGGAACGCGGTTGCACGATGCCGAGTTGATCATAAACAGTTGGTTGTGGTCCCAAGATGGCCAAGATCGGTTCGATGATTGCTAAATCAATTACTTGACCCTTGCCAAATGCTTCACTCTCTGGATTCTTTTGGGCTGCCAAAGCAGTTAAAACGGCTTGCGAAGTAGCCAGAGCTGCAATGCCATCGGCTAAACCAAATGGTGGCAAAGTTGGCGGGCCATCAACTTCACCCGTCATGGCGGCAAAACCACTCATGGATTCAGCCAAAGTGCCAAAGCCTGCACGTCCGGAATAAGGACCGAACTGACCGAAACCAGTTACGCGCGCAATAATTAATTTGGGATTAATCGCCAATAAAACATCAGGGCCTATTCCCCAACGTTCTAACGTACCGGGGCGGAAGTTTTCAATAAATACATCTGATTGCTTAATTAGCTCTTTGAGAATTTCGCTGCCTGCTGGCTTACCTAAATCAAGAGCGAGAGTTTTTTTATTTCTAGCCAACATAGTCCACCAAAGTGGAACGCCATCTTTGGAATGACCATGTAAACGTACTGGGTCACCTTTAGTTGGGTGTTCAATCTTGATTACTTCGGCGCCGAAATCTGCCAACATCGTGGCAGCCATTGGCCCCGCAAATAAAGTTGCGGCATCAAGTACGCGTATACCTTTTAATGCGCTCAAGCTCGGAACTGATACTTTCCGATTGCAGATCCAACAATCTTGCCATTTTCAAGAACATGATTACCGCGTACAAAAGTGTCAGTTACTTTGGCAGTTAAAGTGAAACCTTCAAATGGAGTGTGGCCTTGAGTTGACTCGGAATCTTCGGCACGAACTGTGTAATTGACGTTCTCATCAACTAACGCGATATCTGCTTCAAACCCAACCGCAAGTGAACCTTTTTTCTTTAGGCCATATCGTTGTGCTGGCGTATAAGAAGTTAACTTGGCAATTTCTGGACGTGTTAATCCACGATGCAAACCTTCAGTAACCATTCCCGGAAGCAGATACTCAGCGCCACCGAAACCTGATTTAGCTAAGAAGACATCATCTTTTGGATTTCCAAACTTAAGTTCTTCTTTACAACAAGCATGATCGCTAACTACCCAATCAAGATTGCCCGCCTTTAGGTGTGTCCAGAGTGACTCGACATCTGCACGAGGGCGAAGTGGTGGATTTACCTTGCCGCCAACGCCTTTTGAATTCTCAATGTCAGCAAGTAGGTGTCCTACAGTGACTTCACGGCGGAAATTTATATGAGGGAAAGTGCTCTGCATCATCATCGCGGCTTCTACAGCCTTGCGTGAAGTTAAATGAAGCAAGTTAATGTTTGGTAATTCAGTTTCGTAGGCCAAGTAGGAAGCAATCGTGATTGCTAAACCCTCAGAATGTGGCGGACGGGATTGATGATAAGCCTCAAGGCCGCTGTACTTTCCTTCTTCTTCAACAATCTTGGTGTACGCACTCATAATTTCAGCGGTCTCGCAATGTAGCCCGAGCGAGATGGCATCTGCCTTATCGCCAAACTTTTCGCGCGCTGCTTGAACTCCGCGCATTACAAATTCAAAATGTGCGATGTCGTATCGCTCATCTGGGGGAGTCATTAAAAAAGATGACTGGTCATTGGAACGACCATGTAAACCGTGACTGCCATAAAACATGAAGATCTTGAATGAGCTGACACCAAACTGCGAAATAATTTCAGGGATCTCAGTAATGTGTTGCTTAGTCATTGGCGCTAAGTGGAATCCATAATCAATGTGCGCGCGGTTCTCGCTAAGGGCTAGAACTTCTGGGAAGAAATCTAGATAACTGCCACCTTTGTTTAAGTAATACTGACCGGTACGCATATAAGTAATCGCAGTCGTGACTCCGCCTTGAGCAGATGCCTTACTTTCAGAAACTGTGTCTTGATCAAGGGTGTTGTAGATGCCCCAGTGCTGGTGCGCATCAACAGCGCCTGGATACGCAACGCGCCCTGTTCCATCAACAACTTTCTTGGCGCTACTATCATCTAACCCAGCTGCAATAGCTGTAACGATTCCATCGGTTACTGCGATATCTAATGGTGTTGCTGATTCGCCATCGTGATTGACTACTTTTACATTCTTAATTAGTAGGTCATATGTCGCCATCGCCGCACCTTTCGCCAAATTCGATCGTTCCACGCAGTGAAACCTTGTTCCGTCACAATACCTGAAATGTGTGGTGTTGAACAAGAGTTTCCTCTTCCCAATTCCATTTTATGGTGTTACGTTCTGCGGAACGCGATTCCATTTTCAGAGAGGCTTGGTGCTTTTGATGATTTATCTAGTTTACAAAATGCATCTTTCCGAAAAGTCACGTCGAAACATGAAAGAGTTTTGGAATTGGTTAGAAAATCGTGAGAAGTGGTTTTACCAAGAATTGCCAATGGTCAAAGGGGTTCGTTGGTATTACAGCGTTATTGGGGATAGCTACACAATTGAATCTTGGTCAGCCTTTGAAGATGAAGCTGCCTTTGGCGAATATCGCAAAGCACTCTCAACGCTAAAGGCCGATAAAGAATGGGAAACCGAACGTGTTTCCCAAGATGATTGGTGGGAATTCATTTCGACTCGGTTAGTAACCGATCCACCTGCAAAAATCGGATTCGGAAGAGGTTAAGAAATGGCAGTTGAAAGCAAGTCACAACGAATCGCCACGGTAGAACGTGCCGCAGATGTGCTACTTCTTTTTTCACAATGCGGTGAGCCTGATTTAGGCATTACTGAAATTGCCCGCAACTTAGGTTTATCTAAAGCTGCAGTGCACCGCATTCTTGCCTCACTACGTAGTCGCGGCTTTATTGATTTGATTGAAGAGTCTCGCCGGTACACACTCGGCACATCTTCACTTGCCCTTGGTTTAACTTGCTTGGCACAGTTAGATATTCGTCAATTAGCAGCGCCAGAGTTAGCTGCGCTATCTCGCGCAACCCACGAGACGGCAACTCTCTCAATTAGATCAGGTTTTGAACGACTTTATGTCGATCAAGTAATTCCAAATCGCGAAATCGTGATGTCAGTTGCCATGGGAATTACTCACCCACTACATGCTGGCAGTTCTTCAAAAGCCTTCTTAGCTTGGATGCCAGAGACTGAGATTCTGCAATACTTAAAACGCAAGTTAAAGCCAGTGACTGCCGTGACCCCAACTGATCCGGCCAAGATTATTTATGAACTGCGCCAAATAAGAACACGAGGCTATTCGCAATCTGTCGGTGAAAGGCAAGCAGGTTCAGCTTCAGTTGCAGCGCCAATCTTTGATCGCTCAGGTACGCCGATTGCGGTAATTAGCGTTTGCGGACCAGCCGATCGCTTCAAATCAGAGCTATCACAATGCGTGCCGCTGTTGCTTGATTCAGCCGCCCGCTTATCAAAGCGGATGGGCTATATCCCAAAGAAGAAAGTTTGAATTAAATGAAAATCGGATTAGCTATGGGAGTTGTCGGTATTCCGCTTCCGGAGTATCGCGATATTGCGCAAAGCGCTGAAGCAGCTGGTGCATATGCACTTTGCGTTGGCGAAGCGGCAAATGAAAGTATTGCCTCAGCAACTTATTTCGGCACAGTTACGACAAAGCCAAAAATCATTACCGCGATCACTACTTGGGTTAGGCCGCCAGTAAATACTGCTCTTGGTTCGACCACAATTGATTCAATCACCGAAGGTCGATTCGAATTAGGTCTTGGAACTATGCCGGATCACTGGAATCGCGAGTATTATCAAATCGATCCGGCTCGGCCTACGGTGCGAATGCGCGAATATGTTGCTGCGATTCGTCAAAGCTGGTTAGCCCATAGCGGCGCTAAAGCAAACTTTGCCGGTGAGTTTTATCAAGTTAATGGGTATCAACGATTAGCAAAACCACTTCGTGATTCGATCCCAATTCACTTAGCTGCAACGCGGCCTGGAATGGCCAAGTTAGCTGGCGAGATAGCAGATGGTGTAATCGTAAATTGGTTGCACACCTATGAGTGGTTACATCAAAGCCTCGAGCCAGCGCTTGCAACTGGTTCACAGATTTCAGGTAACTCTTGCCAGCGAAGCGCGATGGTGCGCGTTCTGATTGAACCCGATGCGAAAAAAGCCAGAGATGTGCTTAGACCCTCCTTTGATATGTATCGCAACGTCCCTTACTTCCATGAAATTACGGCGAGCGCTGGCTTTACAACTACACCAACTTCAGATTTGCCCGATGAGCTAGTCGATGCCATGACGGTTCACGGTTCAATCGAGCAAGTTACAGAAATAATTGGCCAGCGATACGGCGGATGGGCAGATTGGCTAGAGCTGATTCCACCAGGGGCAACAAGTGGCGATGTCTTAAGAACTTCGTATGACGGACTTTTTGAACTGCTGCCTAAACTAAAAGATATCTAAAGCCATTATTTAGCAATACTTTTTGAAGCAGTTCCAACTAGCGGAACATGATTACGAATTGTAATACTTATATACAACGCATATTTATCGCGTTTTATTGGCTAAACCCTTGACCTTGCAGGTGCGATTGCTTACTGTAATGGAACGGTGTTTCGGTGAGCGATACACATCCACAGTTAGTGATGGAGGAAATGTGTTTAAAAAGAAAGTAATCATTGCTGCAGTAGCAGCAACTGCATTATTTGGCACAGCTGTAACAGCAACTGCTGCAGATAATCCAGGTCTCGTTCCAAAGAAAGTTTGGGATTCAAAAGTAGCTAAGATTAAAGTTGGCTTAGTTGCTCCAATGACTGGCATTTTCGCGGTCCTTGGAATTTCACAGCGCAACTCGCTACAAGTAGTTGCAGATCAAATTAACGCAGCTGGTGGTGTTGGTGGCGCAAAGATCGAACTCGTTATTCGTGACGGTGGCTTAGATCCAGTTGCTTCAGCAAACCACGCTAAGGAACTTGCTGGTGATTCATCAGTTAACTTGGTTGTTGGACCATCAATTTCATCTTTCTATCAAGGTGCTGCAACTTATTACGAAGCCGCCAAGAAGCTTAACTGCCAACCTGCAGTAGCAGCTCTTGACTTCACAGACTATAAGTACGGTTTCCGTTCCCAGGATTTCTACAAGGACACTTTGACTGCACTTTTGACTGTTGCACAAAAGAAGAGCATCAAGAAGATCGGAATGATCTATGAGTCTGGCCCAACCGGTACAGATTTCGATGCATATGTAACAGCACAAGCATCTAAGTACGGTGTTACATATCTTGGTTGGGAAAAAATCACTTCAACTGCTACATCACACAACGCTGAACTTCAGAAGTTGATGGATAAGGGTGCAGATGCAGTAATCATCTCAAACAACGCATACGGTGCTTACACAGCGAAGGCTGCTAAAGAACTTAAGTTCAAGGGCACCTTGATGGGTGGTTCTGGAGCACAGAACATCGCATTCCACGAAACTGGCGGCGATGACTTTGCCGGAACACTTATGGCTGCGCCTAACTATCAGTGGCCATTGCGTTCAGCATGGCAACCAGGTTACAAGGCACACACAGATGCAATTGTTAAAGCTTACGGTTCAGCAACTGGTGTGAAGTCAGGCGCAACATCGCCTAACGGAACTGCAATTGCTG
>JBILOR010000077.1:0-5666 GCA_044374325.1 Candidatus Planktophila sp. | reverse complement strand
CAGAACGCGAAGCATCAGAACGTGCGGTTTCTCGTCGTGGCGCACGTGCGCGAGGCGCAATCATTTCGCAAGCTATTGCTGAAGCAGCTTACGAAGCGTTAATTCATATTGAAAGATCTATTGCAAAGGCAGCTACACAGCGCGCTGCACTTGAGGAAGCACGTTCGATTCGTGAAGGCGAAACACTTTCTGCTCGCGCACGCAATCGCGAACTTACTGCTGAATTAGAAGTGCTGACATCTAGCGTTCATAAAGATGAAATCGCCCGCGCCGAACAACGTATGCGCATTGAGCAACTTGAATCAAAGGCGGTTGAAGAACTCGGAATTGATACCGAGACTTTGGTTCGTGAATATGGTCCAGAGAATGATGTACCGACCTTTATTGAAAATGAGGCTGGCGAGATCATCACTACTGAGTTAATTCCATATCGTCGTGATCAACAAGAAAAGCGTTTGGCTGCAACTGAACGTTCACTTACTTTGCTCGGCAAGATCAATCCGCTGGCACTTGAGGAATACACCTCCCTTGAAGAACGTCTGAAATTCTTAGCTGAACAACTCGAAGACTTGAAGAACACTCGTAGAGATTTGTTAGACATTGTGAAAGAAGTTGATGAACGAGTTCAGCAGATCTTCATGGAAGCATACGAAGCAACGGCGGAACACTTTGAAACCATCTTCGCTCGACTATTTCCTGGTGGCGATGGCCGCTTGATTCTGACGAACCCAGATGATCCGATTAATAGCGGTGTCGATGTTGAAGCCCGTCCGCCTGGAAAACGCGTCAAGCGCCTGTCACTCTTATCTGGCGGCGAGAAGTCTTTGACTGCCGTTGCAATGTTGGTTGCGATCTTTAAGGCACGCCCAAGTCCGTTCTATGTAATGGACGAAGTTGAAGCAGCCCTTGATGATGCCAACTTGGGCCGTCTTTTAGGCGTGCTTGAAGAACTGCGCGAAACATCGCAGTTAATCATCATTACTCACCAGAAGCGCACTATGGAAATTGCTGATGCGCTTTATGGCGTCACCATGCGTGGTGACGGTGTAACTGAAGTTATTTCGCAACGCCTGCGCGAATCAAATAACGAATAAGTAATTATGTTTAGGCGCCGTTAACTATGGGCTTCTTCAAAAAGTTTCTAGCCAAAGTCACTCGCACCTCATCAGTAACTGCTGCTGATTGGGATGAGCTTTATCGTGAGTTAATTGCCTCAGATCTCGGCGCATCATTAACCGATGCGATTCTGGCAAGTGCTAAGAAAAGTAAAGCCGAAGAACCAATTGAAGCTATTCGTGAGGCGCTTACTGCGCTGCTTAGTTCTAAGCCACGGACGTTGGCCATTTCAGAAACCGGATTAACGACAATTTTAGTAATTGGGGTTAATGGCACGGGAAAAACAACTTCAGTTGCCAAGTTAGCTGCAAGTATTTCAAGCACTGGCAACCGGGTTTTGCTAGGCGCTGCCGATACTTTTCGAGCAGCAGCTGTTGAGCAATTACAAACTTGGGCAACACGTATTGGGCTAACTGTTATTACTGGAAAACCTAATGGCGAACCAGCGGCTGTTGCATTTGATAGCGCGACAAAAGCGATCGCTGATAATTTTCAATTCCTAATAATTGATACGGCAGGTAGATTGCAGAATAAAGCAGATCTGATGGCCGAACTTGGCAAGATTAAGCGAGTGATTGAAAAAGTTACGCCAGTTAATGAAGTGCTCTTGGTAGTGGATGCAACGACAGGTCAGAATGGCTTAAGCCAAGCAAAGCTTTTTTCCGAGGCGGTTGAAGTTACTGGCATTGTTTTAACTAAGTTAGATGGCAGCGCCCGAGGCGGAATTGCGTTAGCAATTGAACATGAACTTGATCTGCCGATTAAATGGATCGGCACGGGGGAGGCCTTAGAGGATCTCGTGCCCTTTGACCCAGAAATTTACATAACTGGCATTTTGGAAGCTGAATAGACCGATCTTTTAACGCCCACGTAACAATTCGGGCGGGTTCCTGTAATCCAAATAAGAGAGATTACCGACATCTCAAGGGCGAGAATCGCAACAAACTCTTCGAAAGTGATTACTCATGGATATTAGTACTGGTGATACCGCTTGGATGTTGGCAAGTTCTGGATTGGTCTTGCTGATGACTCCAGGCTTAGCGTTTTTCTATGGTGGCATGGTTCGCACCAAGAGCGTTCTGAATATGATGATGATGTCGATGGCCACTATTGGAATTGTTAGCATCATCTGGGTTATTTATGGTTTTGAACTTGCTTTCGGCGTCGATGGAAAGTCGGCTTGGTATGGAGCAATCAAAGTTTCTGATCTTGGAAACCAAGTGAATGCGGTTGCAAACAACGGTGGCGAGTATCCAATTCCACTTCTAGTTTTTGCTGCTTTCCAATTGATGTTCGCAATCATTACGCCAGCACTTATCTCAGGTGCCATTGCTGATCGTGCCAAGTTTGTACCTTGGACAATTTTTGTTGCTATTTGGACAACCGTTGTTTATTTGCCAGTAGCACACTGGGTATTTGCATTCGGCAATAAGGTCGGCGATGTTGTAACTGGTGCTGGTTATCTAGCCGCTAAAGGCGTTCAAGACTTTGCTGGCGGCACTGCGGTTCACATTAATGCTGGCGCGGCTGGATTGGCGCTTGCGATTGTTCTTGGAAAGCGCATCGGTTGGCGCAAAGAATCAATGCGTCCGCATTCGCTACCTTTGGTAATGCTAGGTGCTGGATTACTTTGGTTCGGTTGGTTTGGTTTCAATGCCGGCTCAGCTCTAGGTGCAAATGGAATTGCAGGTTTAGCTTTCCTAAACACACAGGTAGCTGCAGCAGCAGCGCTGATTGGTTGGATAACAGTTGAGAAGATTCGCAACGGTCATGCAACGACGCTTGGTGCAGCATCGGGAGCAGTTGCTGGTTTAGTTGCAATTACGCCAGCGTGTGCATTCGTCGCACCATGGGCAGCAGTAGTTATCGGTTTCTTAGCCGGCGTTATCTGTTCAGTTGCAGTCGGCATGAAGTATCTATTCAACTTCGATGATTCACTCGATGTAGTTGGTGTGCACTTAGTTGGCGGAATCTGGGGTTCGCTCTCAATCGGATTCTTCGGCTCAAGTGCGGTTAACAGCATCGGCCTTGATGGTTTGTTCTTCGGAGGCGGAACTGCACTCCTTGGCAAGCAAGCACTAGGCGTAGCAATGGTTGCGGGATATTCCTTCATTGCAACATTGATAATCGGCTTTGCAATTGAAAAGACCATTGGATTCCGAGTTACTAAAGAATCTGAACTAGAAGGCGTCGACTTCAATGAACATGCCGAATCTGCTTATGAAATGTCCGGATCAACTCGTGGAGGTTCCTTAATATGAAACTAGTAACAGCAATTTTGAAGCCACATAAGTTGGAAGAAGTTAAAGATGCTCTCGAAGCTTTTGGTGTAAAAGGCATCACCGTTTCACAAGCAAGTGGCTTTGGTCGTCAACGTGGTCACACTGAGGTTTATCGCGGTGCTGAATATAAAGTTGATCTAATCGCAAAGGTAAGAGTTGAAGTTCTAGTTGACGACGCAGACTCTGATTCCGTGGTCGGAGAAATAGTTAAGGCAGCTTCAACTGGCTCGATCGGTGATGGCAAGGTCTGGGTTACTCCGGTTGAAGATGTGGTTCGAGTCCGTACTGGCGAGCACGGATCGGATGCAATTTAGTCAGTTCCTAAGTTGATAGTAAGATCAGGCTATGTTCGAGTCTCTTGGCAATCGTTTTAGCAATGCATTTTCATCGCTAAGGTCACGCGGAAAGTTATCTAATTCCGACGTCGCAAATGTTTGCCAAGAGATTCGACAAGCTCTATTAGATGCCGACGTAGCTTTAACGGTCGTTGAAGACTTTGTTAGCAAAATTGAGGTCGAGGCGAAAGCAGCCTTATTTGATCTGCAAGCGGGTGCTAATCAAGCCCAAGTTATTTTTGAAATTGTTAATCAGGCTCTAGTTGAATTATTAGGTAGCCAAGCTCGACGAGTGCGCTTAGCAAAAGTGGCGCCAACGGTAATCATGTTGGCAGGTTTGCAAGGTGCAGGTAAAACAACGCTGGCTGGAAAGTTAGCCAAGTATTTTGCCGACCAGGGCGATACGCCAATTTTGGTTGCCTCAGATTTACAACGCCCTAATGCAGTTACTCAGTTACAAGTAGTTGGTCAAAATGCCGGGATCCCAGTTTTTGCGCCACAGCAAGGTAACGGAGTTGGCAATCCAGTTGAAGTTGCGCGCGAAGGTATTGCATTCGCTAGAGCGAAACTACATAACATCGTAATTGTTGATACCGCTGGTCGTCTAGGTGTCGATGAAGAACTAATGCAAGAAGCAAAAGATATTCGCGATGCAATTTCACCAGATGAAATTCTCTTCGTTGTAGATGCCATGACTGGTCAAGATGCTGTTAGAACTGCGCAAGCTTTCCAAGACGGCGTTGGTTTCGATGGGGTAGTGCTAACTAAGTTAGATGGTGACGCTCGAGGAGGCGCCGCACTTTCAATCGTTTCCCAAACTGGTAAGCCAATTATGTTTGCTTCAACTGGTGAAAAATTAGCTGACTTTGATTTATTTCATCCTGATCGAATGGCTTCGCGCATCTTGGGCATGGGTGATGTTGCAACTTTGGCCGAGCAAGCCAAAAAAGCATTTAGTGGCGAAGGCGCCGCAAAGATGGAAGAAAAATTTGCTCGTGGAGATGACTTCACTCTTGAAGACTTCCTAGAACAGATTTCAGCTATGTCCAAGATGGGTTCAATGGGCAAAATTTTGGGCATGTTGCCTGGTGCTGGAGCGATGAAAAAACAGATCGAGAACTTTGACGAATCTGAAATCGTGCGCACAAAAGCAATCGTGCAATCAATGACACCAACTGAGCGCCGCGATCCCAAAGTTTTAAATGGCTCACGACGTGCTCGAATTGCAGCTGGCAGCGGACGCCAAGTTTCTGAAGTGAATTCATTGGTTGAGCGCTTCACTGCGGCCCAAAAAATGATGAAGCAGATGCGCAATGGCAAAGTTCCTGCCGGAATGCCAGCCAGTATGGGTCTACCGCCAGGGGCTACGATCCCGGGCATGAGTGCGCCCAAGAAGGGCAATCAGCCGCCGAAGAAGAAATCCCGCTCCGGAAACCCCGCAAAACGCGCAGCTGAAGAGCAGGGCTAGGCTCTCGCTCGATTTCGTATCTGAGCCTGAAACTGGCAAGATTGGCCTCCTGTGACGGGGCCCTCTATCCCCGGAACTTACCTAAGTCCAAAGCGCGTTCTTGGTTAGCTTCGCACCCCGCTGAAGCAGATTAAGTACGACATACATTTACAGGAGTAATACTTACTTGGCTACAAAAATTCGTTTAATGCGCATGGGCAAAATCCGCACCCCATTTTTCCGTATCGTTGTTACAGATGCTCGTAAAGCTCGCAACGGTCTTTCAATTGAAGAAATTGGTCGCTACGTTCCAGGACAAGAACCATCTCTAATTCAGGTTAACTCAGAGCGTGCTCAATACTGGTTAGGCGTTGGCGCACAGCCATCTGCTGCAGTTGAAGCACTTCTAAAAGTTACCGGTGATTGGCAGAAGCACAAGGGTCTTCCAGGAACTGAAGGCACTCTTCGCGTTGCAGCACCTAAGCC
>JBILOR010000076.1:0-5717 GCA_044374325.1 Candidatus Planktophila sp. | reverse complement strand
GAAAGATAAGCCTCACGAACTTGCAAAGTGCGAGCAAGAATAGGCTGGTCTTCCAGTAAGGATTTCTTCTTGGTAAGTAAGTTAATTTCTGCAACTGTCAGCGCAAACTCAGCCTCGATATCAGTCAAGAAATGCTGTAATTCAGGCGGAACTAATTTTTCAACATAGCGACGCGCCATTACTAAATCAGTTTTCGCCAGGGTCATTTCAACATTGCTAATAAAAGTGTTAAAGAAGTGCCACTCTTTGAGCATGCGTGATGCGATATCACCATGACCGGCTTCGCGCGCAGCTTTCAGACCAGTTCCGACGCCGTACCAGCCAGGCACGATTTGCCGAGATTGGGTCCAGCCAAATACCCATGGAATCGCACGCAAACTGCCTAAGCCACTTGATGCATCTGGGCGGCGCGATGGCCGTGAACCTAAGAAAAGATTTCCTAATTGTTCCACTGGGGTTGATGCATAAAAATACGCTGGTAAATCAGGGTGATCTACAAGTGAGCGATATTTTGTAAATGAATTATCACTAATAGATTGCATGCAGGCATTCCAGCGCTCAAGATCTTTTGGATCTTGGCGAGGCCCTCGCTTAAGAACAGTCGCCTCTAAAGCAGCTGCCAAAGTAAGTTCAACATTCTCGCGAGCAAGTGAAGGAAGCGCGAACTTATCGCTAATTACTTCGCCTTGTTCAGTCATTTTTATTTCACCATCAATTGAGCCCCAGGGAAGTGCAATAAGGGCTTCATAGGTTGGGCCACCACCGCGACCCACTGAACCACCGCGACCGTGGAATAAACGTAAGCGAACTCCGTATTTAATTGCTACATCGCGCAAGCTTCGTTGAGCCCGATGAATTTCCCATTGACTGGTTGCAATGCCCGCATCTTTATTGGAATCTGAGTAGCCCAACATGACTTCTTGAATGTTGCCGCGCAAAGTTAAAAGTTTGCGATAAGTCGGATTGCTCAGAAGTTTTTCTAATATTTCACCGGCAGTGCGAAGTTCTGCGACAGTTTCTAGAAGTGGAGCAAAGCCGATATGAGCGATGTTCTGTTCAAGATCGACTAATCCAGCGCACTTTCCAAGTACTGCGGCCGCCAACAAATCATCTGCGCCTTTAGTCATCGAGACTATGTAGGTTTCGATAGCAGTTGGCCCAAAACGATCGATAATTTCGCCGATAGCGATGAAGGTATCCATAATCTTCGTCGCATCTGCATCAAGCTTGCTCAAATCAACTTTCTTGGTGTTAGCTAATTCAGCAGCTAAAAGTTCAAATTTTGCTTCGTGGCTTTGCTCGAGATAGTTAGCAGAAATATCTAGCTGCGAAAGAACATGGTGGTGCGCATCGGAATGTTCGCGGATATCCATCGTTGCATGGGTTAAACCAAAGGTGCTGACCGTACGAATTGTGCGCTCTAGTAAGCCGGTTGCAATTAACTCGCCCCGATGCGCAAAAAGTGAGTCGCGCATCAGGGTTAAATCAGCTAATAGTTCATCAGTGTCGCGGTAATCGCGATGCGGTACATGTGGGCCATTGGCAGCATGGCGCATGCGCGTAAAAGCTAGACGATGCACAATTGCGGTGGCTTTCAATCGATAAGGTTCTTCAACATTTAGCCGCAAGAATCGATCTTCGAATTCTGGGATATGTTCTAAATCTTTTTCAATCGACGCGGTTAGCTCAGGAGTTGCACCAACAATTCGAGTTGATACCGAGAGCAATTGTCGTAGTTCATCCATTGCTGCGATGGTCACTCTTATAGCGTGGCTGGCCTGCAAAACCATCACATCGCGGGTCACATCGCCAGTGATATTTGGGTTCCCATCGCGGTCACCACCGATCCAGTTTCCAAAAGAAAGTGGGCGAGCTGTCACCGGAACGTCGATACCTAAACGCTTCATTTGTTTTGCAAAATCATTTAGTACTTGAGGAACTGTCAATTTAAAGAGGTCATCTAAGTAGTAAAGCGCGTTGATCGCTTCATCAAGGGGTTCCGGGCGATCAAGACGTAGTTCATCGGTTTGCCAAAGCAAATCAATCAGTTCAGCTAATTTAGCTTCCTGTGCTGGTGATTTTTTCTGATCAAGCAGAGTTGCAACTTTTCCTAATTTATTCAAAATAGAACGTCGCGCTGCTTCAGTTGGGTGAGCAGTAAATACTGGGCGAACCATCAACTCGGAAACCCAAAGTGCTAAGTCGGCATCAGAGAATTCATGTCCTGGCGTCTGAGCTTTTTTCGCAGCCAAGATGCGATCAGTTGCTCGGGTTAACCATGAACCACCCTCGGCGCGCGCATCAGCCAATATATGCGCGCGGTGAACTTGCTCGGCAACATTTGCTAAATGAAAGTAAGTACTAAATGCGCGCACTAACTGCACTGAATCTTCGACAGATAAATCAGAGAGTAATTCGCCGCTATCACCTTCGCGCACAGCCTTGCGCACTGCCTCAACTAAGTTGAGCAGTTCGACGCCTTCTTGGCGTACAAGGGTTTGGCCTAAGAGTTCGCCTAACTGGCGAACGTCATTACGCAACTCTGCGTCATCGGCCTGAAAGTTGCCTGACATGGGCGTAATCATCTCAGGTATTTAACAATCGCGATTACCGTGCCCGTACTCGACAAGATAGAATTAAGGTAATTCGCCCCCTCCCACCTTTGGGAGTTGGGGCTTAACGGCATTTCGTAGCGTTTAAAAGGGAGGGGTTGTCATGCGTGGCTTATTAAATTCACTTGCCGACTTCCCTGAATTCGCTGATGCAACCAGTGAAAATAATTTGAATCGGTCTCATAATCTGGTCACACCGCCACCTAGTTTTCCGTTTTTGATCGCGCAAATCGCCCAATCTAAGCCAGTTCTAGTCATCAGTGGTTCAAGTCGTGGCGCTGAAGATATTGCTAGCGAACTGCGTGATTTACATGATCGAGTTCTTGAATTTCCAGCTTGGGAAACCTTGCCCCATGAGCGTTTGAGTCCACGAAGCGACACAGTTGCTCGCCGAATTCAAACTCTCAATGAATTAGCACATTCTGGTTCAACGCTAAATCCAATTGTGATCACCCCCGTGCGAGGCGTAATCCATCGCATCATTGCCGATCTAGCCAAGCAACCACTTCGATTTATTGAACAAGGTCTAGAGATTTCCTTAAGCGAGTTAATTAAACATTTAACAGACTTGGCGTATGTGCGAACTGACTTAGTGGAAAAACGTGGTGAGTTTGCGGTGCGTGGTGGAATCATCGATTTATTTCTCCCACTGACTAAACACCCGGTGCGTATCGACTTCTTTGGCGATGAGATTGAAGAGCTGAATTATTTTGAAGTCTCTGGGCAGCGAACATCTGAGCCCGTAATTGGAAAGCTTGAAATATTTCCTTGTCGCGAGCTTTTGCTCACGCAAGATATTCAAGTTAAAGCAAATGACTTAATCTCTAAATTTCCAGCTGCTGCTGAAATGCTTGATCGAATGGCTGCTGGAATTGCAACTGAAGGCATGGAGTCACTCATACCTTTGTTGATCGAAGAACAAGAAACTCTGCTAGATCGAATGCCGGCAAATACCGAAATCATTTTCTTAGATGAAGAACGAATTCGTTCAAGGGCGGCAGATCTACTTTCTACCAACGATGAATTCTTAGCCGCTTCTTGGTCTAATGCAGCCGTTGGCGCAGTTGCCCCAGTGCATACTGGCGTAAATACTTACCTTGCTTGGGATGAATTAGCGGAGAAGATAAATAGCTTGGGTCTTAATCGCCGCTCGCTAAATTCTTTTGGTTCTGACTTAAGCGAAAATACTGACTTCATGGCGATCTCGGCAATTGATCCGTTGCGCGGGGATATGGATCAACTCTTAGCTGTGCTGGGGGAGGCGGTTTTAAATAACTTCAAGGTGATTTTCACCGCTAATGGCCACGGCATGGTTGAACGTTATGCCGGAATTTTCCGCGGTGCTGATTTACCGGTTTATGTGGTCGATCAACTACAGGCAAAGCCAACGGCTGGCTTGATTCACATAACAACTACGCCAATTACATATGGCTTCTCTTACCCAAGTGCGCAGATACTTTTTATTTCCGAACATGATTTAACCGGTAGTAAATCGCGCGTTAAAGATTCTGATCGTTTGCCGTCAAAACGTAAACAGAGCGTTGATCCACTCGAGTTAAAAGCTGGCGATTTTGTAGTTCACGAGCAACACGGCATTGGTCGTTATGTAGAAATGATTCAGCGCGAAACTGCGGGTGTTGTGCGCGAGTATTTAATTATTGAATACGCCTCAGCAAAGCGAGGACAACCCGGCGACCGCATCTTTGTGCCAACTGATTCGCTAGAACAAGTTAGTAAATACATTGGTGGCGAGTCACCAACAGTGCACCGCATTGGTAGCGGTGAATGGCAGAAAGCTAAAGGCCGAGCCCGAAAAGCTGTTCGCCAAATTGCGGGCGAGCTAATTCGACTTTATGCCGCACGCACCAGTGCACCTGGTTTTGCGTTTTCACCAGATACGCCATGGCAGCGAGAACTCGAAGATGCATTCTCTTATATCGAAACGCTTGATCAGCTAGCTACAATCGAAGAAGTTAAGCGCGATATGGAACGACCATTTCCAATGGATCGCATCATTTGCGGCGATGTCGGATACGGTAAAACCGAGATTGCAATTCGCGCCGCATTTAAAGCGGTGCAAGATGGCAAGCAAGTCGCAGTATTGGTGCCAACAACGTTATTGGTGCAACAGCACTACAAGACTTTCACCGAACGCTACTCTGGCTTTCCCATCAAAGTTGCAGGCATGTCTCGCTTTAACACCGCCAAAGAGAGCAAGGAAATAACACAGAGCCTGAGCGAGGGTGCCATCGATGTTGTTATTGGCACCCATCGAATCCTCTCAAATGATGTGATTTTCAAGGATTTAGGGCTAGTAATCGTTGATGAAGAGCAGCGCTTTGGCGTTGAGCAGAAAGAATCCCTCAAGAAATTACGCACTACAGTCGATGTGCTATCAATGTCAGCTACGCCAATTCCGCGCACTTTAGAAATGGCAGTAACTGGGATTCGCGAGATGTCCACGATTACTACGCCGCCCGAAGAACGACATCCGATTCTGACTTATGTCGGCGCTAGTGAAGATGCACAGATTGCTGCAGCTATTCACCGCGAACTTTTACGCGATGGTCAGATTTTCTATATCCATAATCGCGTTGAATCAATTGATCGAACAGCATCGCGCCTGCAAGAGCTGGTCCCCGAAGCTCGCATTCGGGTAGCACATGGGCAGATGAGTGAATCGATGTTAGAAGATGTGATTCTAGGTTTTTGGAATCGCGATTTCGATGTACTGGTTTGCACCACCATCGTTGAGAGTGGTCTTGACATCGCAAATGCCAATACTTTAATTGTTGAACGCGCTGACATGTTTGGTTTATCGCAACTTCATCAGTTGCGCGGTCGAGTCGGGCGCGGTCGTGAACGTGCTTATGCCTACTTCCTTTATCCAGCTGATCAACCATTGTCGGAAATTGCGATTGATCGCTTAAAAACAATTGCTTCAAATACTGACCTTGGCGCTGGAATGCGAGTTGCGTTAAAGGATTTAGAAATTCGTGGTGCCGGTAACTTGCTAGGCGGCGAACAATCTGGGCACATTGCCGACGTTGGCTTTGATCTCTACATGCGCATGGTTGGCGAAGCTGTGCAAGATTACAAAACTGG
>JBILOR010000075.1:0-5718 GCA_044374325.1 Candidatus Planktophila sp. | reverse complement strand
AAATGGTTACCGCAGATAACCGCGAAGAGATTCTGGCCGCGCTTGGTTATGGTGATCTCAAAGTTACTGGTCGCTTAGTCGATGCCTCGAACGCAACGCTCTTTGGCGAAATCACCGTCGGCACTAAATCATTTAACTGTATTTATAAACCTGTAACGGGAGAGCGTCCGCTTTGGGACTTCCCAGATGGCACCTTAGCTAACCGCGAGTATGGTGCTTACTTGGTGAGCGAAGCGATGCAGTTAAATTGCGTTCCGCCAACTCTTTTGCGTGAGGGCCCGTTCGGTTTTGGAATGGTGCAACTCTGGATTGATATAGATGAAGAAGTAGATCTGGCTGAGTTATACCGACAGGATCTACCTGGGTTACGAAACCTTGCACTCTTCGATGTCGTAATTAATAACACCGATCGCAAGATTGGCCATCTGCTACCTATCGCTGGTGGCCACATTTATGGCTGCGATCATGGCGTCACCTTTCACGCTGAAGACAAACTTCGAACTGTTCTTTGGCAATGGGAACAAACTGAACTTTCTAGCACTGAACTAACTACGCTGCGAACTCTGGAAGATGCATTAAGTGGTGCTACCGGTGAGCTGATTCAAGAGTTGATCACTACTGAAGAGTTCAATGCTTTGAAGGCTCGAGTTTCTCGTCTACAAATGACCAAAGTCTTTCCGTCACCAAGCCCAGATTGGCCAGCAGTTCCATGGCCACCGTTCTAGGATAGGCAAATGCGTTCTTGGCCTACGGTTGCGATCCCCGCAGTGGATCCTAAATATGCGCTACCAAAGTTAACCCTTAAAGACACGCTTTCCGGAACTAAAAAAGCGCTACCCAAGAAGAGCCTCTATCGCATGTATGTCTGCGGAATTACTCCGTACGACGCGACACATTTAGGTCACGCAGCCACGTATTTAACTTTTGATTTAATTAATCGCTACTTGAGAGCAACTGGCGCTGAAGTTCGCTATGTGCAGAACATCACTGACATAGATGATCCATTGCTCGAACGCGCTAATCGTGACGGTGTCGATTGGGAAGACTTGGCGCACTCTCAGATCGAACTCTTCCGCAGCGACATGGTAAGTCTTCATGTGTTGCCACCCGAGAGTTATATCGGCGCCGTAGAAGCGATTCCGCTAGTTACCGAGGCGATTGAAGTTCTTGAGAAAGCCAACACAATTTATCCAGTTGATAATGATCTCTACTTCCAAGTTCGAAGCGATTCAGAGTTTGGAACCCGCTCACATTTGTCACAGGTAGAGATGCAAGAAATTTTCTCACAACGCGGGGGAGACCCAGATCGAGCCGGTAAAAAAGATGTTCTCGATTGCTTAGTTTGGCTGGCAGCGCGTCCTGGTGAACCGTCCTGGCCATCTCCATTTGGCGACGGTCGGCCCGGATGGCACATTGAATGCAGTGCGATTGCTCTTGCGTATCTCAAACCAGATCCTGCAGACGATTTCGCAATTGACATTCAAGGTGGTGGAAGTGATTTGATTTTTCCTCATCATGAGATGGGTGCCTCGCAAGTTTCAATCATGACTGGCAAGCCATATGCGCAAACTTATGTTCACACTGGCATGGTTGGTCTAGATGGCGAAAAGATGAGCAAGAGCAAAGGCAATCTAGTTTTCGTAAGTAAGTTAGTTTCAGCTGGCGTAGATCCGATGGTTATTCGCTTGGCCCTACTGAGTTCAGCATATGGCCGTGATCGAATGTGGACTGATTCGGTTTTGGAAGAAGCTAAAGCTCGAATGACCAGATTGCAGAGTGCTCTTAGTCGCAATGAAGTTGCACCTACCAAAGAATGTATCGCACTTATTATCGCTAGTTTGGCCGATAATCTGGACACAGTCCGAGCTCTTAAAGCCATAGATACATGGATCGAAGCGACCGAATCTGGATTAACTGGCGGAAGCACTGGCGAACTTAGTAGGGCCATTGATACCTTCTTGGGTATCGCGATTTAAACGCCAAAAATTATCTACTGGTAACCTTGCGCCAATGAGCCTAGTGAAAACGCCTTCTTTGCTTCGTCAGGCGTTGGCCGAGCGCATCGTCATCGCCGATGGCGCGATGGGCACAATGTTGCAAGCCGCTGATCCGACGCTTGAAGATTTTCAGAACCACGAGGGCTGCAACGAAATTCTTAACGTTTCGCGTCCCGATATTGTGGCAAGCGTTCACAATGAATATCTGGCAGTCGGTGTAGATGCGATCGAAACAAATACCTTTGGTGCGAATTGGGCGAACTTAGCCGAATACGGTATCGAGGATCGAATCTACGAACTAGCTCTAGCTGGCGCGAAAATTGCGCGAGAATGCGCAGATAAATTTTCTACCGCAGATAAACCGCGCTTCGTTTTGGGCTCACTGGGACCCGGCACAAAGTTGCCAACCTTAGGACATACGACATACGAGTTTTTGCGCAATGCCTACGAGACTGCAGCTCAAGGTTTACTCGATGGTGGTTCTGATGCGCTTCTGATCGAAACAACTCAGGATCTGTTGCAAGCGAAAGCAGCGGTAAACGGTTCGCGTGCAGCTATGGCTAAAGTTGATCGCGATGTTGTCTTGATTGCTCAAGTAACTGTCGAGCAAACTGGAACCATGTTGTTGGGTTCTGAAATTGGTGCAGCTCTAAATGCACTCGCTCCACTAGAGATTGACTTAATCGGGCTTAACTGCGCGACTGGTCCAGCTGAGATGTCCGAACACTTGCGTTACTTGGCTCAAAATTCACAAGTCGCGCTTTCAGTTATGCCTAACGCAGGACTGCCAATTCTCGGTAAAAAAGGCGCTGAATATCCACTGGGTCCTGATGAGTTAGCAACCGCACTAGATACTTTTGTGGCGGACTATGGCATCTCTCTTCTCGGTGGTTGTTGTGGCACGACGCCAGCGCACTTAGCTGCAGTTGTTGAGAAATTTAAAGGCCATCAGATTAAAGACCGTAATCCGGTCACAGAAGCTGGCGCTTCTTCGCTGTATCAATTTGTGCCATTCCGCCAAGATAAAACTTACTTAGCCATCGGTGAACGTACTAATGCGAATGGTTCGAGAGCATTTCGTGACGCGCTGGTTGCCGAAGATTGGCAGACTTGCGTTGAGATCGCTCGCGATCAGATTCGCGAAGGCGCACACATGCTTGATCTCTCGGTTGACTATGTTGGTCGCGACGGTGCACGAGATATGACCGAACTCGCAAGTCGATTCGCTACTGCTTCAACTTTGCCGATTGTCATTGACTCGACTGAGCCTGCAGTTCTAAGAGCAGGTCTCGAACAATTGGGCGGTCGTAGCGTTATTAACTCGGTTAATTATGAAGATGGCGATGGTCCGAACTCGCGCTTTGCCAAAATAATGCCGTTGGTCCAAGAGCACGGCGCAAGTGTTGTTGCGTTAACTATCGACGAAGAGGGTCAAGCTCGTACAAAAGAGTGGAAACTTAAAGTAGCGCGACGATTGATTCTCGATTTAACCACTAACTGGGGGATGGCCACTGGCGATATCTTGATTGATTGTTTGACTTTCCCAATCGCTACTGGACAAGAAGAAACTCGTCGAGATGGCATCGAAACAATCGAGGCAATCAGAGCGCTTAAACTTGAGTTCCCTGACGTTCAAACAACGCTTGGCGTGAGCAATGTTTCTTTCGGTTTAAATGCCGCATCTCGCATCGTACTCAACTCAGTATTCCTTCATGAGTGTGTTGAAGCTGGACTTGATTCAGCCATCGTGCATCCTTCCAAAATTACGCCGATGGCGCGTATAGATGCCAGAGCCCGCGAAGTAGCACTCGATCTTATTTATGATCGCCGAACTTATGCTGATGGCGAATGTACTTATGATCCACTAACTGAGTTTCTGCAGTTATTTGAGGGCGTCGAAGTAGCTGCTACACGTAACTTGCGCGCCGCCGGATTAGCCGCATTACCGCTTGAAGAGAGATTGCAGCGCCGAATTATTGATGGCGAGAAAGTCGGTCTTGATACCGATCTTGATTCGGCAATGGCACAAGGGATCAAACCGTTACAGATAATTAATGATCACTTGCTTGAGGGCATGAAGGTGGTTGGTGAACTATTTGGTAAGGGCGAGATGCAATTGCCATTCGTGCTGCAGAGCGCAGAAGTTATGAAGAGCGCGGTTGCCTACTTAGAACCGCACATGGAGAAAACCGATGACCAAGGTCGCGGTCGAATGTTGCTCGCAACTGTTAAGGGCGATGTTCACGATATTGGTAAGAATCTGGTAGACATTATTTTGTCCAATAACGGATACCAAGTAGTTAACATCGGAATTAAGCAAACAATTAATCAGATCATTGACGCTGCCCAAGAAAACAATGTTGATGCAATTGGAATGAGTGGTTTGCTGGTTAAGTCGACCGTAATTATGAAAGAGAATCTCGAAGAGATTACGGCGCGTGGTTTGGACCAGAAATGGCCCATCGTTCTAGGCGGCGCAGCCCTTACTCGCGCTTTCGTAGAACAGGACTTAGCTGAAATTTTTCCAGGTGAAGTTCGTTATGCCCGCGATGCATTTGAAGGTCTTCGGTTGATGGATGCGATTATGGCGGTTAAACGAGGCGAACCAGGCGCAGCGTTGCCTGCTCTGCGCGAGCGAAAAGTGAAATCCACTCGCAACATTGAGATTAACGAAGAGATCGATACCAAGCGCAGTGATGTCGCACTTGATATCGATATTCCTAACGTGCCTTTCTTTGGTTCTCGAATCGTTAAAGGAATTCCACTAGCGGACTACTCCGGCATGCTTGATGAACGTGCTCTCTTTATGGGGCAGTGGGGACTCAAAGGCGCTCGCGGCGAGTTTGAAGCGATGGCAGAGACTGAAGGTCGACCACGGCTTCGCGCTCTACTCAACCAAGTTCAATCCGCAGGTTGGCTAGAAGCTGCGGTCGTTTACGGATATTTCCCATGCGTTAGCGAAGGTAATGACTTAGTAATTCTGCATCACGAAGGTCCGGATAAAGGAAAGGAGCGAACTCGTTTCTCATTCCCACGTCAGCGCCGTGATCGCCGCTTATGCATTAGTGATTTCTTTGCTAGCAAGGAGTCAGGCAAAGTTGATGTAGTTGCTTTCCATGTCGTAACGATGGGCAACACAATTAGCAAAGCTGCCGCCGAGTTATTTGCCAAGAACGAGTATCGCGAATATTTAGAATTGCACGGCTTATCTGTGCAGTTAACTGAAGCGCTGGCTGAGTATTGGCATCAACGTATTCGAGAGGAGATGCAAGTGCGCGCCGAAGATGCGCCTGACTTGCAAGGCATTCTTGATCAGGGCTACCGAGGCTCTCGTTATTCATTTGGGTATCCAGCTTGCCCAGATATCGAACAACAGGTTCAGTTGTGTGAACTACTAGAGCCCGGCCGTATCGGGGTCGAACTTTCCGAAGAGTTCCAGTTACACCCAGAACAATCAACGAGTGCAATTATCGTTCATCACCCTGAGGCAAAATATTTCAATGCCAACTAACGCGCCGACGGATTTCTATAGTGCAGTTTTTTTCGACATGGATGGTCTGTTAGTTGACTCGGAGCCACTCTGGTTGATTTCCGAAACGCAAATGATGGCTGAATATGGTTATCAATGGCTCGAGTCCGATCAAGCAGCTTGTTTGGGAGGCCCACTTGATCGCGTTGGTAATTACATGTCAGCTCTAATTGGCGGAAAACGCGATGGCGA
>JBILOR010000074.1:0-5733 GCA_044374325.1 Candidatus Planktophila sp. | reverse complement strand
TTCATAGACATCGGCTTAACTAGATAGTTATGATCGCGCACATAGTTCAATCCACGGAGGCGTAAATGAGTAATTTTCTAGCTGAAGCCAGTGAAATCCAAGGCGATCTAGTTGCAATTCGCCGACACATTCATCAAGAACCAGAAATTGGATTGGACCTACCTAAGACTCAGGCGAAAATTTTGGCCGCACTCGATGGTTTAGGTCTTGAGATAACAACTGGAAAAGCACTTAGCTCTGTAACCGCTGTGCTTAGAGCTGGAAAATCTGACAAGACTGTTTTGTTACGCGCGGATATGGATGCACTTCCGGTTACTGAACTTGCAGATGTTTCATATAAGAGCCAGATTGATGGCGCTATGCACGCATGTGGTCATGACTTACATGTAACGATGTTGATTGGCGCAGCCAAGCTACTTGTAAAAAACAAGTCACAGCTCAATGGCGATGTCGTCTTTATGTTTCAACCGGGTGAAGAGGGCGACGATGGCGCCGGCCATATGATTAAAGAAGGCGTGCTGACTGCAAGTGGCAGAAAAGCCGACAGAACTTACGGAATTCACGTTATGTCATCTGCAATTCCAAGTGGAGTTTTCACAACTAAGCCCGGAACCATGATGGCCTCTGCCGATGAAATACATGTAACAGTTGTTGGAATGGGCGGACATGGTTCACAACCTCATACCGCTAAAGATCCGATTCCAGTTGCCGCTGAAATGGTTAGTGCGCTGCAGTTATTGATTACTCGTTCCTTTGATGCCTTCGATCCAGTAGTAATTACGGTCGGGCAATTCCATGCGGGCACCAAAGCAAACATCATTCCTGATACGGCAGAATTCCAAGCCACGATTCGTACATTCTCGCCTGAAAATAGAGATCGCATCAAGATAGAGGCAGTGCGTTTATGTGAATCAATCGCGCAGGGCTATGGGCTTAAGGCCGAAGTTAAAGTTGTCGAGCAATATCCGGTCACAGTAAATAATGATGTACAAGCACAATTTGTGGGCAAAGTAGCTGCTGAGCTCTTTGGCAATGAGAGTTACATGGATATGCCACATGCGATCGCTGGAGCTGAGGATTATTCACGTGTCCTAGAAGCAGTTGAGGGCTCTTATGTATTCCTTGGTGCATCAGTTGATCAAGACTTTACTAAATCTGAAGTAAATCACTCACCTCGAGCGATGTTCGACGATGCCGTGTTGTATCGAGGAACTGCTCTGCTCAGTGAGTTAGCGGTTCGATCACTTCATGAAATGGCGTGAATTGTTTAATCTAAATAGCGCTGCCGGTTGCGGCTTTTAGGGAATGCTTACATCATGAGTACGAACGAACCTGAGTTCACCGATCTCGCACCAGAGAGCAAAGATCTCGATAGAGCTTGGCGATTACTAGCAAGAATCTTCGTGATAGCTGGCGGTATTGGTTGGTTTGCATCATTTGCTTTATTGGTGGAAAGAGTTCAGTCACTAAAGAATCCGAGTGAAAAGCCTTCATGCGACATTAGCCCATTCGTTTCTTGTGGACCTTTGTTTGATTTATGGCAAGCCTCTCTGCTCGGATTTCCTAACGCGATTCTTGGAGTAGCTGGGTTCGTAGCTCCAGTAATTATCGGCGTTGGTATATTTGCTGGCGCAAAATTCAAAAACTGGTTTTGGCGTATTGCAGTTGTTGGCTTAGGAACTGCTTGGGTTTTTGTTACATGGCTCTTTACTCAAAGTGTTTATAGCATCGGCGTTCTTTGCCCATATTGCCTGGTGGTTTGGTTAGCAACAATACCTATGTGGTGGACTGTTTTGATTGTCACGATTGTTCAAGGTTCTTGGGGAGCCAGACTTCGTGATCGTGTTAGTTCCTGGGGAATGTCGTATCTACCGGTATTCGTGATTATCAACTATGGCGTAATTGCGCTTTTGATTATGCAGGAATTAGGCAGTCGTATTGTGAGTAGCTTTTAACTTATTAGTCGGTCTTTCTGAAACCAATCCTTAGGCTGGCTTATGAGACAGCTCTTCTTTATAATTTCACCATGAGTACAAAAGCCCTGTTAGTAATCGATGTCCAAAATGACGTGGTTGCAAACGCTCTGAGAACTTCAGAAGTTGTTGCAAATATAGATTCATTAGTTTCAAATGCGCGCACCTCAGGTGTGCCAGTCATCTGGGTTCAGCATTCTGATGATTATTTGGAAAAAGGTTCAACCGGCTGGGAAATTGTCGATGAACTAAAGCCGCTCCCAAATGAGGTCCGGATCTACAAAACCGAGGCAAGTTCATTCGCGGAAACCGACTTACAAGCGCAGTTAGTTTCACTTGGCACTAAAGAATTAGTAATTACTGGTGCCCAGACAAATTATTGTGTAAATGCCACCTCAAATGCCGGTGTAGAACTTGGGTATCAAGTGACGCTTGTGAGCGATGCTCATACAACAGAGGATTCAGAGACCGAAAAAGCTAGCGACCTGATTAGCGAGAAGAACACTTCTTTTGCTCAGATTGGTCAAGTTCTAAAGACCTCTGAGATCTCATTCTAGTTTTTAAGTAACAACTCTTTCATCGTAGCTATTTCTAACTCTTGTGCCGCAATAATGGCGGCACTTAGATTTGCAACTTCTAGGTTTTTTGAGGATGCAACTTCTTGGGCCATCACAATCGCGCCCTCATGATGCTTGATCATGCCCTGCAAGAAAAGAGCATCAAATTCGCTCTCTTTGGCTTCACGAAGCTCACTCAGTTCACTCTCGCTTAACATGCCTTCCATCATGTGACCGGCATGTGTTGAAGTTCTGACACCCTTCCAGCTCTGCATCAAATCAATTTCAGGGGACTGTGCATCCTTAATTTGTTGGGCAAGTTTTAAGACTTCTGAATTTGTGGTGTTGAGTAAAGCTATTTCAGACATTTCGATAGCTTGTTCGTGATGAGGAATCATCATCTCGGCAAAGTTGATGTCATCTGCACTGTACTCGGAGTTTGATTGTACAGAAGTTGCGCACCCTGAAAGAAAAAGAGCGCTAATCAACACTAGAAACAGTTTTTTCACGATTTTCCCCTAAATAGTTGTCCTCAACTTAAGGTAAAAAAGGATTAATCTCCACCCGGAGACTCGCAATTTGAAGACTTCTTCACAGCCAATTCTTGGATTAATGTATAGGTATGGCTATTTCGATGAACCGCATGCTGGGCCACATGGCATGGGCAAATGCAAAGACAATTACCCACCTTCAAACTCTGCCCGAGGAAGCTCTTTCGGCTTTTGCAACAAATCCCGACTGGCACGTGGCAGAAATAATTCATCACATTGTGGATTCAGGCGATCATTATGCATTTCGCATAAGCGGAATACCTGCCCTAACGCAACCAGATGACCCATGTATTGAAGACGTCAAAGCAATCGCAGACCTTGCTCGACTTAAAGAACAAGCTGCAATAGTTGATAAAGCACTCCTTGAATGCGTTAATTTAGATGACATTCAAATTGAGGTTATGAACTTTGAAGACAAATTAGTAAAGAGATGGCGTTCAACCATTTTGTCTCAATCAATTCATCATGCCACCGAGCATCGAGCTCAGTTAGCATCCGCACTAGAGGCAAAGGGATTTAAACCAGTTGATCTTGATGCAATCGATCTATGGGCATTTGAACGAGAAACAGGTGTCTGAGAAATTAGGGCCAGCTTTTAATCGTTTATTTAGCGCAAGCGTAATTAGCAATCTTTCCGATGGTCTCTTAGCTGTTGCAGCACCTCTATTAGCGATTTCGCTCACTAAAGATCCGATTCTTATCTCAATGCTCAGTGCATTTGTCATGTTGCCATGGCTTCTCTTTGCAATCCCAATCGGTCTAATCGTTGATCGCTCGAATAAGCGGCTCTTAGTTACCCTAACTAATTCAATTAGATTCATCGCTGCTGGATTAATTTCACTGGCAATCACGACAGATACGATAACGATTTATTGGCTTTTGCTGGCAACTTTTTTGATTGGTACCTGCGAGGTTGCCACAGATACAGCAGCACAATCCTTGATTCCAGTAATTTTAGACAAGAAGAATTTTGAAAAAGCTAATTCACGCATGAACATCGCCGAGACAGTGATCCAGAACTTTATTGGCGCACCATTGAGTGGCTTCCTATACGCCACCGCAATCGTCCTGCCCTTTATTCTCAATAGCCTTGGTTTCCTAATCGCCGCCATTTTCGTCTTTATGATTCCGGCGCATTTAATCTCGAAGGGATCGTCAGCTGAGACTGAAACTGATGAGAAAAAATCGTTTATTAGCGAGATTAAATTTGGCCTAAATTACCTCTGGAATGACAAACCACTAAGGCGCATAGTCGCTACGACAACTGCTCTGGGGTTCTTCTACTCCCTATCTACATCAACTCTCATTCTTTTTATCACTGAAATTCTCGAAGTTCAGGCCAAATACTTCGGCGTTCTCATGGCTAGTGCTGGTTCAGGGGGAGTGCTGGGTGGAATTCTCACACCGGCACTATCGAAGAAATTTGGACGCGGGGCAGTTCTCGCGGTAGCAATTTTCATCTCATCAATAACAGTTATCTTTCAAGGAATTAGCCCTAATGTGTGGGTTTTTGGAGTCATTGGTTTTATATCTACATTTGCGATCACCAATTGGAACATCTTGTTGATGTCTTGTTATCAAGTACTTATTCCTACTGAATTATATGGACGCATTCACGGAGCACGCCGTACTTTTGTCTGGGGAGTCATGCCAATCGGAGCACTTCTTGGTGGAGTGATTGCCCAGAGTGGCCTGCGCTTACCTCTAATTGTCGGTGGCATCGCAGCTACCTTGACTTCATTATCTGCTTTTACATTTATTTATAACCTTGGAAACCAAACCAGCGAAGGAGATCATGATTCTTCGCAAAAGGAGCATGCATGAGTGAGCAAGGTTGGAAGGCATTTCTAGCTGCAGATGATCTAACAGACTGGGTGGTGTTGCACGGCGGCCCAACTGCAGTATTTAAAACCAAGACTTTTGCTGAAGCGGCAATCTTTTTTCAAGCTCTCGCGCAGCTCCCTGAAATAAATGGAACTAAAACCCAGATCAATGTCGTCTCCGAGCGCGTAACTGTTCGCTTAACTCGTGAAGTTTGGAATATTGAAAGCGCGCACATTGACGTTGCGCGGTCAATTTCAAAAATAGCTGACTCTCTCGGTGTGGTTGCAGATCCGAGCCGAGTTCAAGAAGTACAGGTAGCCATTTCTGCCAAACCAGATTCAATCGACCTTAACTTTTGGCGTGCGGTTCTGGGTTATGACGCCATGCTTGGTGATAACGCAATTGATCCGCTTGGGAATAGTTCGACAGTCTGGATGCAAGAGTTGAATGAAGCTAAACCACTCAAACATGCAATGCACATTGACGTATCATTAGCGCGAGAACATGTCGAAGCACGGTTGGCGGCGGCAGTCAAAGCAGGCGGAATTATTATTGATGAATCACAAGCACCCGCATCCTGGATCTTGTCGGATCGCTCTGGAAATAAAGTCTGCATAGTCGCTTGGCCCGACGGCGCTGAAGATCCAAAAGACAATAACTAGCGACAATTCTTTTAGTTTGAGTGGCTAATTTGCGGTAGTGGCAATCTGCCACCTAAAATTAGCGACAGTTAAGGGGAGTACCTCGTAAATGCACCTTCGTCAATACGGATAGAAATATCCCGGAGTTGCAACCATATTCTGGTTGAGGGAGACCTTGGCATCACTG